>NZ_JBEAJL010000103.1:0-35716 GCF_040065275.1 Klebsiella sp. JB_Kp042 | reverse complement strand
TCTGATAAATTGTTAAAGAGCAGTTGCGACGCGCTTTAGCGCTCTGTCGCGAGGTCCCGTATAATACGTTTTCCTCATTCAGAGTCAAGCGCTTATTTTGCTTTTCTCTGTCGGTTTTCAACGTTGCTTTCGCTGTTGAATCCTGCTGTCCCGGCGGCTTGCTTGCCGTTGTTCCGTGTCAGTGGAGGCGCATTATAGGGGGTAATTCTGAAGTGACAAGGATAAATTCAAAAAAAGAATTCAACCGCTCACTTTTCAACCAAATCAGGTGTTGAGCTTTAATTCTTGCCTGGTTTTTAAACAAAAACGAGCCCGCTGGGCCCGTTTTTGTCGTTTTGTGACTTACTGCACTGCCACGATACGGTCGTCTTTCACTACCAGCTCGACGGTTTTACCCGGAATCAGCTCACCAGAAAGGATCTGCTGGGCTAACGGGTTCTCAATCTGCTGCTGAATAGCGCGTTTCAGTGGCCGCGCGCCGTATACCGGATCGTACCCGTTGGCGCTTAGCAGCTTCAGCGCCTCATCGGACATCCGCACTTCATATCCGCGCTCTTCCAGACGTTTATACAGACGCTGCAGCTGGATCTGGGCAATAGAAGCAATGTGTTTCTCACCCAGCGGATGGAAAACCACCACTTCATCGATACGGTTGATGAACTCCGGACGGAAGTTCTGGCTGACCACTCCCAGCACCAGGTCTTTCATATGTCCGTAATCCAGCTCGCCGAACCGTTCCTGAATCAGATCGGAACCGAGGTTCGAGGTCATGATGACCACCGTATTACGGAAGTCGACCGTTCTCCCCTGCCCATCAGTGAGGCGCCCGTCGTCGAGTACCTGCAGCAGAATGTTGAACACATCCGGGTGCGCTTTTTCCACTTCATCCAGCAGGATGACGGAATAAGGACGACGGCGCACCGCCTCGGTCAGGTAACCGCCCTCTTCATAACCGACGTATCCCGGAGGCGCACCGACCAGACGCGAGACGGAGTGTTTCTCCATAAACTCGGACATATCGATACGCACCATCGCGTCGTCGCTGTCGAACATAAAGTTAGCCAGCGTTTTACACAGCTCGGTTTTACCGACCCCGGTCGGACCGAGGAACAGGAATGAACCAATCGGTCGGTTCGGATCGGATAGCCCGGCACGGCTGCGGCGAATCGCGTTAGATACCGCTTCAACCGCCTCATCCTGGCCAATTACCCGATGATGCAGTTCCTGCTCCATACGCAGCAGTTTGTCACGCTCGCTTTCCATCATGCGGGAGACAGGGATACCGGTCCAGCGGGCCAGCACCTCGGCGATTTCAGCATCCGTCACTTTATTACGCAGCAGACGCATGGTTTTCCCTTCGGACTGAGTGGCTGCCGCCAGCTGTTTCTCCAGTTCCGGAATTTTGCCGTACTGCAGCTCAGACATCCGCGCCAGGTCACCGACGCGACGCGCCTGTTCGATGGCGATTTTCGCCTGCTCCAGCTCGGCTTTGATGGTCTGAGTGCCGGAGAGGGACGCTTTTTCCGCTTTCCACTCTTCTTCCAGCACCGAGTACTGCCGTTCTTTATCCGCCAGCTCCTCGTTGAGCATATCAAGACGCTTCAGACTCGCCTCATCAGACTCTTTCTTCAGCGCCTGCTGCTCCAGTTTCAACTGGATGATACGGCGATCGAGACGGTCCAGCTCTTCCGGCTTCGAGTCGATCTGCATACGGATGCTGGACGCCGCCTCATCGATAAGGTCGATGGCTTTATCCGGCAGCTGACGGTCGGCAATGTAACGATGCGACAAGGTCGCCGCCGCCACGATTGCCGGGTCAGTGATCTGCACGTGGTGGTGCAGTTCATAACGTTCTTTCAGGCCGCGCAGAATAGCGATGGTATCTTCTACCGATGGCTCGGCGACGAACACTTTCTGGAAGCGGCGCTCCAGCGCAGCGTCTTTTTCAATGTACTGACGGTATTCGTCAAGCGTCGTCGCCCCGACGCAGTGCAGTTCACCACGCGCCAGCGCCGGCTTGAGCATGTTGCCTGCATCCATCGCGCCATCGGCTTTACCGGCGCCAACCATGGTATGCAGTTCATCGATAAACAGAATGACGTTGCCTTCCTGTTTCGACAGGTCGGTCAGCACGCCTTTCAGACGCTCTTCAAACTCACCGCGGTATTTCGCCCCGGCCACCAGCGCGCCCATATCCAGCGCCAGCACCCGGCGGCCTTTCAGCCCTTCCGGCACTTCGCCGTTGACGATACGCTGCGCCAGGCCTTCGACGATAGCGGTTTTACCCACCCCGGGTTCACCAATCAGCACCGGATTGTTTTTGGTACGGCGCTGCAGTACCTGAATGGTACGGCGGATCTCTTCATCACGGCCGATAACCGGGTCCAGCTTGCCCTGCTCGGCACGCTCGGTGAGATCGACGGTAAATTTCTTCAATGCCTGACGTTGGTCTTCGGCACCCTGATCGTTCACGCTTTCACCTCCGCGCATTTGTTCAATCGCCTGGGTCACGTTGGCGGTTGTTGCTCCGGCGGATTTTAAAAGGTCGGTCAGCGTACCGCGTGATTCAAGCGCCGCCAGAACAAACAGTTCTGACGAAATAAAATTGTCCTTTTTCTTTTGCGCCAGCTTGTCGCAAAGGTTCAGGATCCGCACTAAATCCTGAGAAGGTTGTACATCGCCGCCGGTGCCTTCCACCTGCGGTAAACGGCTCAGAGCCTGTTCGATGTCAGTGCGCAGTTTCCCGGCATTCACGCCCGCCGAGGTTAATAAAGGACGTACCGATCCCCCTTCCTGATTCAGCAAGGCGCTCATTAAATGAAGAGGTTCGATGAATTGGTTGTCGTGCCCGAGTGCGAGCGACTGGGCATCGGCAAGAGCAAGCTGGAATTTATTGGTAAGACGATCCAGACGCATAACTCCTCCCATAACAGGTCAAATTTGCTACTGGAGATTAAATGAGGTCATCCCTCAATTATTCAAGGTTAAAGACCTGAACTATGCGAAAAATAAGTTTGCCTTCTGGATCGTCTTGATTCTCTAGGTTATATCAGCCAAATGAAACTTGCCATACGACCGGTGGTCTTGTCGCGCCGGTAAGAGAAAAAATCATCCTTTTCGCTTAGCGTGCAGCGATCGCCGCCGAAAATCTGCTCAACGCCGACGTTTGCCAGACGCTGCCGAGCCAGTTGGTAGATATCAGCAAAATATTTTTCGCCTGCCGGACGAAAAGCACGGTGCGCATTCTCATCCTTCGCCATAAAAGCGTCGCGAACTTCTGGCCCCACCTCAAACGCCTGCGGACCGATGGCGGGCCCCAGCCACGCCATAATGTTTTCGGCTTTATCGGCGAAACGGGCGACCGTCTCTTCCAGAACCCCTTCGCATAAGCCGCGCCATCCCGCATGCGCCGCGGCGACTTCGGTACCGGCGCGGTTACAGAAGAGGACCGGCAGGCAGTCAGCGGTCATCACCGCGCAGACAGTCCCTGGCGTACGGCTATAAGAGGCATCCGCGCGTTTCGACGGATAGGGTCCGCCGTCCAGCGTGAGCACATCGGTACCATGAACCTGCTCCAGCCAAACCGGGTAAGACGGCAAGCCGCCGGCGGCAAACATCCGCCGCCGGTTTTCTTCGACATGCTGCAGATTGTCGCCGCAATGGGCGCCCAGATTGAGCGAGTCATAGGGCGGCAGACTCACGCCGCCGATGCGGGTAGAACTACAGGCCGCCACGCTGCCGGGCATTGGCCACTGCGGTACAATCAGTTTAGTCATAACCAGTCAATATCGTCCTTATGGGCTTCAAAATCGGCGCGCATCGCCTCGATGAGCTCGACCATATCTTGTGGGATGGGCGCATGCCACTCCATTTCAATACCGGTAATCGGATGGTACAGACGCAGCATGGTGGCGTGCAGCGCCTGGCGGTCGAATTTACGCAGCGCGGTGATGAATTCCTCCGACGCGCCCTTCGGCGGACGCGGGCGGCCGCCATACACCTGGTCGCCTACCAGCGGATGGGTAATATGCGACATATGCACGCGGATCTGATGCGTACGCCCGGTTTCCAGACGCAGGCGCAGACGGGTATGAATGCGAAAATGTTCCATAATGCGGTAGTGGGTCACCGCCGGCTTGCCCATAGGGTGCACCGCCATATGAGTACGCTTGGTCGGGTGACGGCTGATCGGCTCTTCCACCGTACCGCCGGCGGTCATATGACCGATCGCCACCGCTTCGTACTCACGGGTGATCTCGCGCAGCTGCAGCGACTCCACCAGTCGGGTTTGCGCTGGAATGGTTTTCGCCACCACCATCAGACCGGTGGTGTCTTTATCCAGACGGTGGACGATACCCGCACGCGGCACATCGGCAATAGGCGGATAGTAGTGCAGCAGCGCATTCAGCACAGTACCGTCGGGGTTGCCCGCGCCAGGATGTACAACCAGATCGCGCGGTTTGTTGATCACGAGGATGTCGTCATCTTCGTAAACGATATTGAGCGGAATATCCTGCGGCTGGAAGCGCGCCTCTTCTTCGATTTCCACATCGATAGCGATGCGTTCTCCCCCCAGCACTTTTTCTTTCGGTTTATCGCCAATGGCGCCATTGACTAATACGCGTTGGTCGAGGATCCATTCTTTTATCCGCGATCGCGAATAATCAGGGAACAATTCGGCCAAAGCCTGATCTAAGCGTTGACCGAGTTGATTTTCGGTCACCGTTGCGGTGAGTTGTACTCGTTGTGCCATATACAGCTTCTTCGTTTAACGTTGGGTTTTACGGCTTTGCCGTTTAATATAGTGTGCTATTGTAGCTGGTCTTAATCGGGAGCAGGAACAGAGATTCTCCCGCATAAACATTTTGAGGAAGTCAAAACGTCATGACGCGCATGAAATACCTGGTGGCAGCCGCCACACTGAGCCTGGCTTTGGTGGGTTGCTCCGGCTCTAAGGAAGAGGTGCCTGATAATCCGCCGAATGAAATCTACGCGACCGCCCAGCAAAAACTGCAGGACGGTAACTGGAAACAGGCGATAACGCAACTGGAAGCGTTGGATAACCGTTATCCATTCGGCCCTTATTCCCAACAGGTACAGCTGGATCTGATTTATGCGTATTACAAAAACGCCGATCTGCCGCTGGCTCAGGCCGCCATCGATCGCTTCATGCGCTTGAACCCCACCCATCCGAACATCGACTACGTCATCTATATGCGCGGCCTGACCAACATGGCTCTGGATGACAGCGCCCTGCAGGGCTTCTTCGGCGTCGATCGTTCCGACCGCGATCCGCAGCACGCGCGCGATGCCTTCAATGACTTCTCCAAACTGGTACGTGGCTACCCGAACAGCCAGTATGCCACTGACGCCTATAAGCGCATGGTGTTCCTGAAAGATCGCCTGGCGAAGTATGAGCTGTCTGTGGTGGATTACTACACCGACCGCGGCGCATGGGTTGCCGTCGTTAACCGCGTGGAAGGTATGATGCGTAACTATCCGGATACCCAGGCCACCCGCGATGCCCTGCCGAAGATGGAAAACGCCTATCGTCAAATGCAGATGAACGCTCAGGCGGACAAAGTCGCGAAGATTATCGCCGCGAACAGCAAGAACACCTGAGCCTGATTCATAGATCGCAAACGGCAGCCTCTGGCTGCCGTTTTTTTATCCATTATCCTGGCTTGCTGAAGCGGTTTAGCGCCGGGTTAACTCATCAAATATGGCCTGCTTTGTCGGGTTCGACAAGTAAAATCTCATCTCTTCCTGCCCTGTCTCACAAAATGAATTCGTTGACAAAAAGTGACAATAAAATGTGATTTAGATCACACATTTTGACATTGGGAAAGGTATGCTGGATTCACCAAGACGGGAAAGACAAGAGGTAAAATTTATGACAATGAACATTACCAGTAAACAAATGGAAATTACTCCGGCAATCCGCCAGCATGTCGCAGACCGTCTCGCCAAACTGGATAAGTGGCAAACTCATTTAATTAACCCGCACATCATTCTGTCTAAGGAGCCGCAGGGTTTTATCGCTGACGCAACCATTAACACGCCAAACGGCCATCTGGTTGCCAGTGCGCGTCATGAAGATATGTACGCCGCCATTAACGAATTGATCAACAAGCTGGAACGGCAGCTCAATAAAGTGCAACACAAAGGGGAAGCCCGCCGCGCCGCGACGTCGGTGAAAGAGGCAGGCTTTGTGGAAGAAGAAGAGTAATCCTTAACTTAAGTTGTGTCATGCCACGCGCCTTCGGGCGCGTTTTTTATTGACAGAGTGAAAACAGTACAGGTACTGTAATCCCCACTACTTAAAGGAATTCATCATGAAACTCGTCCCGTTCTTCTTCGCATTCTTTTTTACCTTCCCCTGACCGGGAGGCAATTCGTCGTATAAGAAAGAATGCGAAGACGAACAATAAGGCCTCCCACCCGGGAGGCCTTTTTTATTTGATAACAACAAAGGCAACATCTATGACCGAGGAAAACCCATTACTGGCGCTGCGCGACAAGATAAGCGCGCTGGATGAGAAACTGCTTGCTCTGCTGGCGGAGCGTCGCGGGCTGGCTGTTGAGGTTGGTAAAGCCAAACTGGCCTCCCATCGTCCGGTGCGTGATATTGACCGCGAACGCGATCTGCTGGAGCGTCTGATGACCCTCGGCAAGCGTCATAATCTGGATGCACACTACATCACCCGCCTGTTTCAGCTGATTATCGAAGACTCTGTTCTGACCCAGCAAACCCTGCTGCAGCAGCACTTGAATAAAATTAACCCGCATTCGGCTCGCGTGGCGTTCCTCGGTCCCAAAGGCTCTTATTCGCATCTGGCGGCGCGTCAGTACGCCGCTCGCCACTTTGAGCAGTTTATTGAAAGCGGCTGCGCGAAGTTCGCCGATATTTTTAATCAGGTGGAGACCGGTCAGGCCGATTACGCCGTAGTGCCGATTGAAAACACCAGCTCCGGCGGGATCAACGACGTCTACGATCTGCTGCAGCACACCAGCCTGTCGATCGTTGGCGAACTGACGATCCCTATCGATCATTGCGTACTGGTCAGCACCTCGACGGATGCCGATAAAATTCAGACCGTCTACAGCCATCCGCAGCCGTTCCAGCAGTGTAGCCAGTATCTGAGTCGCTACCCGCACTGGAAGATTGAATATACCGAGAGCACCTCAGCGGCGATGGAAAAAGTCGCGCAGGCGAACTCCCCGGCCGTCGCGGCACTGGGCAGCGAAGCGGGCGGCGCCCTGTACGGTCTGCAGGTGCTGGAGCACTGCCAGGCCAACCAGACGCAGAATATTACGCGCTTCCTCGTTCTGGCGCGCAAAGCGGTGAACGTCTCCGATCAGGTTCCGGCGAAGACCACGCTGTTAATGGCGACCGGTCAGCAGGCGGGCGCCCTGGTGGAGGCCTTACTGGTGCTGCGCAATCACAATCTGATCATGACCAAACTGGAGTCTCGCCCAATCCATGGCAATCCATGGGAAGAGATGTTTTATCTCGATATTCAGGCAAACCTGGACTCGCTGCCCATGCGCAAGGCGCTGAAGGAGCTGGCGGAGATCACCCGCTCCATGAAGGTTCTCGGTTGCTACCCCAGCGAAAACGTCGTGCCGGTGGATCCGGTTTAGCGTTCGCGGAACGGCAATTTCTTCATCCCTGCCACCGCCACCGGCAGGGTGAAGATAGCGCCGGACAGCGGATACTGCGCCAGCTCATCGTCTTCCATGTTTTCCCGGGTGGTGGTGATGTAGAGCGTTTTCATATCCGCCCCGCCAAAGCAGACCATCGTCGGGCAACGTACCGGCATCGGGTAGGACTCCAGCTCCTCACCCTGCGGAGAGAAACGAGCGATCCGCCAGCCGTCAAACATTGCGCTCCAGTAACATCCCTCCACGTCAATCGCCGCCCCGTCCGGGATCCCTTCGCCCGGCAGAAAACGGCGAAAGACTTCGCGCCGGCCAGGCTCACCCTGCTCATCCAGCGGCGTACGGTAAATCACGGCGTTCGGCGTATCGGAGGTATACATCCAGCGCCGGTCGGCGCTAAACGCCAGACCGTTGGCGCCATGGATGTCGCACTGGATCACCGTCGGCTTCAGGTCGTTATCGACCCGCATCAGCAGCGCGCCGTTGTAATCCCCCGGGCCCCAGAAGGTGCCGGCATAAAAGCGCCCGTCGCGATCGGTCCCGCCGTCGTTAAACCGCGCCAGTTCCGGGTTGCTCGGGTTATCGCAGACTTTCCGCCGCAGCAGACCGTGGGCGTCGGTCAGCCAGATACCGCTGCGCAATGCAACGATAAAACCGCCCTTCTCGCGCAGGGAAAAACAGCCGACCTCCTCCGGAAACTGCAGCACCTGGTGTTCGCCGCTGCGGGTATCGTAGCGGTGAATTTCACATTCCATGATATCGGCCCAGTAGAGGGCCTGCTCTGCCTCACTCCAGGTCGGGCATTCCGGCAGGTATCCGGTGTAGTCAAACAGCGGTTGTGGTTCAGCCATCGTTGTCATCCCTATAAAAAAAGCCAGCGGTCGCTGGCTTTATTGTATACATCTTTTTCGCTTTACTGCCGATTATCGTTCGCCTGACGCAGCAGCGTGCGGCTCTCGCTCTGGAAACGCTGGGCGTAATCGCCAAACCAGTGTTCGACTTTACGGAAGCTATCGATAAACGCCTGCTTATCGCCCTGCTCCAGCAGACCGATCGCCTCGCCAAACCGCTGGTAGTAGCGCTTAATCAGCGCCAGGTTGTTTTCCGAGGACATAATAATGTCGGCGTAGAGCTGCGGATCCTGGGCAAACAGACGGCCCACCATCGCCAGCTCCAGCCGGTAAATGGGTGACGAGAGCGCCAGCAACTGCTCAAGGCGCACATTCTCTTCCGCCAGATGCAGACCATAGGCGAAGGTGGCAAAGTGGCGCAGCGCCTGAATAAAGGCCATGTTCTGATCGTGCTCCACCGCGCTGATGCGATGCAGGCGCGCGCCCCAGACCTGAATTTGCTCGAGGAACCACTGATAGGCCTCCGGCTGGCGGCCGTCGCAATAGACCACCACCTGCTTGGCAAGGCTGCCGCTGTCCGGACCGAACATCGGGTGCAGGCCGAGTACCGGGCCCTGATGCGCCGCCAGCATCGCCTGCAGCGGCTCTGCTTTAACCGAGGCAAGGTCGACCAGAATGCAATCCGCCGGCAGCGGCGGCAGCCTGGCGATCGTCTCCACGGTGGTGTGAATCGGCACGCTGACAATGACCATACCGGCATCGGCGACGATATCCGTCGCCCGCGCCCAGTCCTCTTTTTCCAGAATGCGCACCTGGTAGCCGGACAGCGTTAACATCTTTTCAAACAGACGCCCCATCTGCCCGCCGCCGCCGACGATCACCACCGGCCGCAGATTCGGGTACAGGGTTTTGAAGCCTTTGTCGTTTTCGCTGGAATAGGATTCCCGCATCACGCGACGCAGAACGTCCTCGATCAGATCCGGCGGAACGCCGAGCGCAGCCGCCTCTTCACGCCGGGAGGCGAGCATCGCCGCCTCGCGTTCCGGGACGTAAATCGGCAGGCCATACTGGCTCTTCACCTCGCCGACTTCGGCCACCAGTTCCAGGCGCTTAGCCAGCAGGCTAAGCAACGCTTTATCCACTTCATCAATTTGATCGCGTAACGCGGTCAGTTCAGCAACCATACTTTCCTCTTACACCAAACGGGCCGCCAGGTGGCCGCGGAGATCCTTATCCAGTTCACGCAGCAGCGCATCGGTGGTTTCCCAGCTGATGCAGGCATCCGTTACCGAAACGCCATATTTCATCGCCTCACGCGGCTGTTCAGAGGACTGATTGCCCTCGTGGATATTACTCTCGATCATCAGGCCGATAATGGAGCGATTGCCATCTTTGATCTGCGCGACAACGGATTCAGCCACGGCCGGCTGGCGGCGGAAATCTTTATTGGAGTTCCCATGACTGCAATCTACCATCAGCGACGGCTTCAGTCCCGCCTGCGCCATCTCTTTTTCACATTTCTCCACATCTTCCGGACCGTAGTTCGGCGCCTTACCGCCGCGGAGGATCACATGGCCGTTCGGGTTACCCTGCGTTTGCAGCAGGCAGACCTGCCCGGCCTGGTTGATACCGACGAAGCGGTGCGGCATCGCCGCGGCGCGCATGGCGTTGATAGCCGTGGCCAGGCTACCGTCGGTGCCATTTTTAAAGCCTACCGGCATGGAAAGACCAGAGGCCATTTCGCGGTGCGTCTGAGATTCCGTGGTTCGCGCGCCGATGGCGGACCAGCTGAACAGATCCCCAAGGTACTGCGGGCTGTTGGGATCCAGCGCTTCCGTCGCCAGCGGCAGTCCCATATTCACAAGCTCGACCAGCAGACGACGCGCAATCTTCAGGCCGCCTTCAACATCAAACGAACCATCCATATGCGGATCGTTAATCAGCCCCTTCCAGCCGACGGTGGTACGGGGTTTTTCAAAATAGACGCGCATCACCAGGTAGAGGCTATCGCTGACCTCTGCGGCAAGGGCTTTAAACCGACGAGCATATTCGATCGCCGCTTCCGGATCGTGAATGGAGCAAGGACCGCAGACCACCAGCAGGCGCGGATCGCGACCGGCGATGATATTGGAGATGGTTTCACGGGCGTGCGCGATCTGCGCTTCCTGTTCAACGCTCAGGGGGAATTCCGCCTTCAGTTGCTCCGGGGTCATTAATACATGTTCGTCGGTAATATGTACGTTGTTCAGCGCGTCTTTTTGCATGATTGCGATCCTGTGTAGCTCGTTTGCGATAAGGGTTGCCTCAGCGGGCATGACGTAACGATACCATACGAAGTAAAGAATTCAATCCATAATCCGTAAATTTTAATTTACAGTGATAAATTAATTGGCTCTTACCATGGCATTAACCGTACAATAATATTTACAGATAATGAAATCGCGCCAAAATTGCTCGCCAGCGCCATCGGCATTACGAAAAATCCTGGTGAGATTTGTCCCAAAGCAAAGGGCGCATCTAATGACGGGTTTTGCTATCAGTGGTATTCTTCGCCGGGCATCGGCAGCGGCTATTCCCGCGCTATGGCGAATTTGACGGAAGCGTTAATGACAGTATTACACCGTCTTTTATTGACTGTATTTTTTCTCATCGCGGTATCTCCTGTTTTTGCTGCCGGACCTTCAGAACATGTTCGCGCTATTGTTTCCGGGATCGTGACCTACACCCGTTGGCCGTCATTAACAGGGGCGCCGAAGCTATGCATTTTTGCCTCATCACGCTTCACCCATAGCCTGGCTCATGAAGCGCCGGATGCATTGCCTTATCAACCGGTGATAGTACGTAATAGTGAAGAAGCGTTAAAAACGACCTGCGATGGTTTTTATTTTGGCAGCGAAACGCCGACCCAACAGTCGGAATTAACTCGCCGCTATGGCTCGAGGCCGCTGTTACTCATCGCAGAACAAAATACGGATTGCTCAATTGGTAGCGCGTTTTGCCTGATCATCAACGACGACAGGGTCCGCTTCTCCGTTAATCTGGACGTTCTGACGCACAGCGGGGTTCGGGTTAACCCGGACGTCCTGATGCTTGCCCGGAAG
This sequence comes from Klebsiella sp. JB_Kp042, assembly GCF_040065275.1. Taxonomy (NCBI): domain Bacteria; kingdom Pseudomonadati; phylum Pseudomonadota; class Gammaproteobacteria; order Enterobacterales; family Enterobacteriaceae; genus Klebsiella; species Klebsiella sp. JB_Kp042. Next base: position 24,102 of record NZ_JBEAJL010000103.1, on the reverse strand, counting down.
AAACCACATGAATAAGGACTTTTCACAGACATCGCGCCCGACGTTCAAACGCGCGCTGCGTCGCATTAGCGTGATAAGCGTGGTGATCTCCATGACGCTGGTCTGGCTGCTGCTGAGCACGGCCTCTATTTTCACGCTCAAGCAGTACGCGCAGAAAAATCTTGAGCTCACTGCCGCGACCATGGGCCGCAGCCTCGAAGCCGCCCTGGTGTTTGGCGACAGCGCGGCAGCAGAGGAGACCCTCGCTTCGCTGGGGAAGCAAGGGCAGATTTCCCAGGCGATCGTGCTCAACGGCCAGAAGCAGCACTTCGCCGCCTGGCGCCACGAACCGCTGGCCAACAAAGAACAAGTGAGCGGCCTTATTAGTAAATGGCTGTTTCCGGAGCCCACGGTGCAGCCCATCTGGCACCAGGGGAAACAAATCGGCGAGCTGCGACTGACCGCGCTTGACGAACTGATTAGCCACTTTCTCGGCATCTCGATTCTGGTACTGACCGGCAGCATTCTGCTCGCCTCGTTCATCGGCCTGCTGCTGACCCACTCCCTGCACCGGGGGATCGTCGCCGCCCTGCAGAGCATCACCGAGGTCGTGCATGATATTCGCGAAAACCGCCACTTCTCCCGGCGGGTGCCGGAGGAGCGTATCGAGGAGTTCCATCTGTTTGCCCAGGACTTTAACAGTCTGCTGGGGGAGATGGAGGACTGGCAGCGCCAGTTGCAGGCCAAAAATGCTCAGCTGTTGCGCAGCTCGTTACACGATCCGTTGACCGGCCTGGCTAACCGCGCCGCCTTTCGCAACGCGCTCGCCGAGCTGATGAAAAATGAAGTGGATCACCAGACCTCAGCGTTACTCTTTCTCGATGGCGATAACTTCAAATTGATCAATGACAACTGGGGACATGCGGCGGGCGATAAAGTGCTGATGGAAGTCGCCAGCCGCCTGATGACTTTCGCCGGTAAACGCCATCTGGCGTGGCGTCTTGGCGGCGATGAGTTTGCGGTTCTGCTGCGCGAGGTGCGCTCGGAAGCAGAAGTCCAGGCCCTGTGCCAGGCGCTGTCAGAACAATTTCTTCCGCCATTCAACCTGCACAATGGCCATAGCGCCACGCTCTCGCTGAGCGTCGGTTATGCCCTGGCGTGGGAACACGCCACGGCGGAATCACTGCAAGAACTTGCCGATCAGAACATGTATCGGATGAAGAACCAACGTATCCAGCAGATGCTGAAATAATAAAGGACGCATTATGATCAGGAAATATTTCGCCCCCGCCCTGATGGCGGCGGCGCTTTTGACAGGTTGCCAGGCTCCTCAGGGAAAATTTACCCCTGAGCAGGTGGCGGCGATGAAATCTTATGGCTTCACTGAAAGCAATGGCGATTGGTCCCTGGGCTTATCCGATAGCATCCTGTTTGACAAGAATGACTACCGACTACGTCCCGACAGCCGTCAGCAGATCACCCAAATGGCCTCGCGGCTGGCGACAACCGGGATTACACATAGCCGCCTTGAAGGCCACACCGATAATTATGGTGAGGATAGTTATAACGAAGCCCTGTCGCTTAAGCGGGCCAACAGCGTAGCCGATGCCTGGGCGGAAGGCGCCCATATCCCGCGCAGTAATTTAGTCACCCGCGGCCTTGGCAAAAAATACCCGATCGCCAGCAACGATACCGCGGCCGGGCGCGCTGAAAACCGCCGGGTCACGGTGGTCATCAGCACGCCGTAGACGTCCGCTTAATCGCTAGACTTCGCTATCCTCATTGCCGTTGCCGCGCGCCAGCGCAGGTAGTCGACGGCAATGAACAGCACCAGGCTGATCCCCATCAACGGCATGGCCAGCCCCAGGGCTAACGCTATCCCCAGCACCAGCCCACGGGCAGGCCAGGCGAGCGACAGCCATGCCTGCAGCAGGGAAAGCGCCGGATCCCAGACGGCCTGTGGCGGACGGCGTATCCACCACAGCCGGTACCCCACGCCGATGGTTACGCACAGCGCGCAGCCAAACCCCACCAGCAGCAGCTGATTCGCCAGACCAAAGAGGATCCCCATATGGAAATCGACGCCCCAGCGGGTAAGCTTCGCCATCAGCGGAAAGTCGGCAAAATGGGTGCGATCCACCACCTGCATCGAGGCGCCATCGATCGCCACCGCGTCCACCTGCGTCGGCCAGCGGCGGTCGATCTCATTCACCGTCCAGGCGCGTTCGTCTGACACCGGCGGACGGATCTCCAGCCGGCTGGCGTTCAGCCCCGCCTGACGGGCCACCGCCAGCGCCTGGTCAAACTGCGCTGGCTGATGCTGGGTCATGGCCATCGCCTCCCTATGATGCCCGGCATGGGGATCGTGCGCCATCGGCGCCTCACCGTGCAGCAGGGTATTGACCTGTGGCGTCCACCAGCCGAAAGCCGCCCGCATTTTATCCACGTTGCCGCCGGCCCATTGCGACCAGGTCAGGCCGGTGGCGGAGAAAAGCAGCATGCCCAGCAGTAAGCACCAGCCCAGCGTCACGTGCAGCCGACGATGATTCTGCAGGGCGTTATTGAGCCGCCGTTTTGGACGCGTCATCGCCCACAGGGCAATGCCCCCCAGCGCGGCCACCCACATCCATGAGGCAGCCAGTTCGCTGTAGAGCCGCCCGCTGTCGCCCAGCAGCAGCGAACGATGCGCATAGTCAATCCACTGCCGCAGCGGCAGGATGCCGCTGGTGCCGTAGACCGTCATATCGCCCTTCACCCGCAGCGCGATCGGATCGACAAAAATGGCCCGGGATTCCGACTCCCCGAGACTCGGATCGGCAAACATAATGCGGGTGGTCTCGCCCACCGCGGGGGCCGGACGTACCGCCAGCAGCCGCAGATTACCCTGGGTCGCTTCTTCTGCCACCGCAATCTGGGCGCTGAGCGGCTGCGGGGTGCCTTCGGGAAGGCCATACAGCGCATCGTGATAGAGCCAGTTTTCCAGCTGCGGCGTCGCCACGTACAGCGTGCCGGTCAGGGCAGCGACAAAGATAAACGGTCCGATAAACAGCCCGATATAGAAATGGAGGCGACGCAGCAGGTTCAGCCATGCCGCGCGCGAGGTGCAGGTTGTCATACTTTTCCTTTTTCAAAGCAAAAAGAGGTCGTTGCGCAGTGCGCAGATTCATTTTTATTAAAGGGAAAAAGCAGACAGCCGCGGCGGGGCGCGGGTTTCGGGGTAAAGCCAGGGAAAGTAACGCCAGTGTTTTAATACCGGCCGAGAAGCCGGCAGGCGAATGCGCCGCAGGAGCATGGCGACGAACAGCGCCAGCGCGAAAAGCAGACCCGGGACATGGGCTAACAGCACGCAATAGCCACACGCTTCGGCATGATCCAGCGGCAGTTCGTGTCCGGTATGCGTAGCGCCGTCTGCGCTATGCGTCGTCGCCATCTCGTGGCCAGGCATCTGCGCCATACTCGCTGGCGAGTTGTCCATCATCATGGCGTGGTGCATGCCGGGCATGGCGCTCATGGGGTCTTTTTGCAGGGAGACGGAGATCAGGGGAGCCACGACGATCAGCAGGATCGCCAACAGCGCCAGCCAGGCGGCTCGCCGTTTAGGTGTCGTTTGCTGAAAACTGTTGCTGACCACCGCCCCTCCGAATAGAGGGCGTATTGTAAATGATTTACATCACGATGGTTACAACAAAGATAAAAAAAGGGCCGGCCCTGAGGCCAGCCCTTTTTGTCAGGATGTCGCGAAAGCGAATCTTAGTTAAGACGCTCTTTGATACGAGCAGACTTACCAGTGCGCTCACGCAGGTAGTACAGTTTAGCTTTACGTACAGCACCACGACGTTTAACAGCAATGCTGTCAACTACCGGAGAGTGAGTCTGGAAGACACGCTCAACGCCTTCGCCGTTGGAAATTTTGCGAACAGTGAATGCAGAGTGCAGACCGCGGTTACGAATAGCGATAACCACGCCCTCGAATGCCTGCAGACGTTTTTTGGAACCTTCAACAACCCATACTTTCACTTCCACGGTATCACCCGGACGGAAGGAAGGTACGTCCTGCTTCATCTGTTCTTGTTCAAGTTGCTTAATAATGTTGCTCATAATTTAATCTCTTATCCTGGGTAAACTGATATTGGGGGCTCACGCCTGCCCATCATGTTTATGCTGCTGTTGCGCGTGTTCAGTTTTGAACTCCGCCAGCAGCTTTGCTTGCTCTTCAGTCAGAGCCAGGTTTTCCAGAAGTTCAGGTCTTCTAAGCCAGGTTCGGCCCAGCGACTGCTTCAGACGCCAGCGACGTATCTCAGCATGGTTTCCCGACAGCAATACTGGCGGTACTTCCATCTCTTCTAACACTTCAGGACGGGTATAGTGGGGACAATCCAGCAACCCATCAGCAAAGGAATCTTCCGTTGCTGATGCTTCATGGCCCAGTACCCCCGGAATGAACCGGGAAACGGAGTCAATCAGCGTCATTGCCGGTAACTCACCACCGCTGAGAACGTAATCGCCGATTGACCATTCTTCGTCAATTTCGGTTTGGATTACGCGCTCGTCTATCCCTTCGTAGCGACCGCACACCAGAATCAGTTTCTGATTCGTTGCCAGTTCGCTGACGCCCGCTTGATCAAGCTTGCGTCCCTGAGGTGACAGATAAATCACCTTCGCGCCTTCACCTGCCGCGGCTTTTGCTGCATGAATGGCATCCCGTAAGGGTTGCACCATCATTAGCATCCCCGGTCCGCCGCCGTAAGGACGATCGTCCACGGTACGGTGCCGGTCATGCGTGAAGTCGCGAGGACTCCAGCTTTCGATGCTCAGCAGGCCATTTTTTACTGCCCGGCCAGTTACCCCGTAATCGGTAATTGCGCGGAACATTTCAGGAAACAGGCTAATTATGCCAATCCACATAGCGCCGTCTTTTACCGTTTATCCGGAGAATTTAAAAACCAGGATCCCAATCTACTTCGATAGTACGCGTAGTGAGATCGACTTTCTTGATAACCTGCCCATCGAGGAACGGAACCAACCGCTCCTTGATACCAAATGCATCTTTCAGGTTTGCCTTGATGACGAGCACGTCATTAGACCCGGTTTCCATCATATCGATGACTTTACCGAGGCTATAGCCTTCCGTTGTCACTACCTGGCAGCCCATCAGGTCTTTCCAGTAGTAGTCACCCTCTTCCAGCTCCGGCAACTGCGATGAATCCACGATAATTTCGCAATTAGTCAGTAGATTCGCGGCATCACGATCGTCAACGCCTTTCAGCTTGATGATGATGTCCTGATTGTGGTGGCGCCAGCTTTCCAGCTCAACGACCTGCCACTGACCCGCCTTCTGGATTAACCAGGGCTGATAGTCAAAAATGCTTTCGGCGTCTTCGGTGGAGGAAAACACTCTGAGCCAACCACGGATACCGTAGGAAGAACCCATTTTCCCCAATACGATCGGATCAACAGGTGCTTGTGCGGTGTGTTGCTTGCTCATCATGACCACCGTGACAGATTAAGCTGCTTTGTTAGCGGCTTTGATCAGCGCGGCAACGCGATCGGAAACAGTAGCGCCCTGGCCAACCCAGTGAGCGATACGATCCAGATCCAGGCGAGTCTCTTCTTCCGCACCGTTAGCGATCGGGTTGAAGAAACCAACGCGCTCGATGAAGCGACCGTTGCGTGCATTACGGCTGTCGGTGACAACAACCTGGTAGAACGGACGCTTTTTAGCGCCGTGACGTGCTAAACGAATAGTTACCATAACATCCTCTTGTGTGAATAAAACAACCGGGCCCCATCGAGGAACGGAGCCCGGTGTCATATTAAAAGCCCGAAAATTTTACTGATTTCTGTGCAAAAATCAATTCAAAACTACATACGCTAAATAATTCGAGTTGCAGGACAAAACGCAAAAGCATTTTGAACAGCGCTTGCGCTGGCCCCGAAGGGGTGAGGCCGAATGGCCGAATCACGCGGCAAGTGAGTAAATCCCCGGGAACGTACACAAGTACGTGACCGGGGTGAACGAACGCAGCCAACGCATCTGCGGCTTGAATTATGACGCGTATTAGCGGCCCGGGAAGCCTGGAGGCATCATCCCTTTCATCCCGCGCATCATCTTCATCATGCCGCCTTTCGACTTCATCTTCTTCATCATGCGCTGCATGTCGTCGAACTGCTTGAGCAGACGGTTCACATCCTGCACCTGCATTCCGCAGCCGGCGGCGATACGGCGCTTACGTGAACCTTTGATGATTTCCGGCTTGGCGCGCTCTTTCAGGGTCATCGAGTTGATGATCGCTTCCATACGCACCAGCACTTTGTCATCCATTTGCGCTTTCACGTTGTCCGGGATCTGGCCCATACCCGGCAGCTTGCCCATCAGGCTGGCCATGCCGCCCATGTTTTTCATCTGGCGCAGCTGCTCAAGGAAGTCGGTGAGATCGAAACCGTCGCCTTTCTTCAGCTTGGAGGCCAGCTTCTCGGCCTGCGCGCGGTCGACTTTGCTCTCGATATCTTCGATCAGCGACAGCACGTCGCCCATGCCGAGGATGCGGGAGGCGACGCGGTCCGGATGGAACGGCTCCAGCGCTTCGGTTTTCTCGCCGACGCCGAGGAATTTAATCGGCTTGCCGGTAATATGGCGAATCGACAGCGCCGCGCCGCCGCGGGCGTCGCCGTCCACTTTGGTCAGCACCACGCCGGTCAGCGGCAGCGCTTCGTTAAAGGCTTTGGCGGTATTCGCCGCATCCTGGCCGGTCATCGCATCGACGACGAACAGGGTCTCAACCGGATTAATGGCGGCGTGGACGTGCTTAATTTCGTCCATCATCGCTTCGTCAACGTGCAGACGACCGGCGGTATCCACCAGCAGCACGTCGTAGAATTTGAGCTTCGCTTCTTTCAGCGCCGCGTTGACGATATCAACCGGCTTCTGGCCGACGTCGGACGGGAAGAAGTCGACGCCGACCTGCTCGGCCAGGGTCTCCAGCTGTTTGATCGCCGCCGGGCGGTAAACGTCCGCGGAAACCACCAGCACTTTCTTCTTGTGCTTCTCGCGCAGGAATTTCCCCAGCTTACCGACGCTGGTGGTTTTACCGGCGCCCTGCAGGCCCGCCATCAGCACCACCGCCGGCGGCTGCGCCGCCAGGTCGAGGGTCTGGTTCTCTTCGCCCATCGCCGCCACCAGTTCGTTGCGGACGATTTTGACGAACTCCTGACCCGGGGTCAGGCTTTTATTGACTTCATGGCCGACCGCGCTCTCTTTGACGCGGCTGATGAAATCACGTACCACCGGAAGCGCAACGTCCGCTTCCAGCAGCGCCATGCGCACTTCGCGCAGGGTGTCTTTAATATTGTCTTCTGTAAGGCGTCCGCGGCCGCTAATGTTGCGCAGCGTACGCGACAAACGATCGGTTAAATTATCAAACATTGTCTCTCGCCTGAGGTGGAAACGGTCGGTCGCCGCAGCGACACACAAAACGAATGTGGCGGAGTATAACACGACATCAATCTGAATGTGCTGCAACGGTTGGAGCAGAGGCCTGCTGACGTTATACTGCTTCTCTTTCTTATTTATCCAACAGCCGACACCTATGCCTGTTTTTGCTCTACTCGCCCTTGTCGCCTACTCCGTCAGCCTCGCGCTGATTATCCCCGGCTTGCTGCAAAAAAACAGCAGCTGGCGGCGAATGGCGATTTTATCAGCGACTATCGCGTTGATCTGCCATGCTTTTGCGCTGGAAGCACGGATATTCCCCGGCGGCGAGAGCGGGCAAAACCTCAGCTTACTGAACGTCGGGTCGCTGGTCAGCCTGATGATCTGTACGGTAATGACTATCGTGGCCTCGCGCAATCGCGGCTGGCTGCTGCTGCCTATCGTCTATGCCTTCGCGCTGATCAATCTGGCCTTCGCCACCTTCGTGCCTAACGAATATATCACCCACCTGGAAACCACCCCGGGGATGCTGGTGCATATCGGCCTGTCGCTCTTCTCCTACGCCACGCTGATCATTGCCGCGCTGTATGCGCTACAGCTGGCGTGGATCGACTACCAGTTAAAGAACAAAAAGCTGGCCTTCAGTAGCGAAATGCCGCCGCTGATGAGCATTGAGCGCAAAATGTTCCACATCACCCAGGTCGGCGTGGTGCTGCTGACCCTGACGCTGTGTAGCGGTCTGTTCTATATGCACAATCTGTTCAGCAGCGAAAACATTGATAAAGCGGTGCTGTCGATTATTGCGTGGTTCGTCTATATCGTCCTGCTGTGGGGCCACTATCATGAAGGGTGGCGCGGACGTCGTGTGGTCTGGTTCAGCGTCGCTGGCGCCGGTCTGCTGACGCTGGCCTATTTTGGTAGCCGCGTGCTGCAACAGTTCGTGAGCTAAGTCTTTTAAGGAATCCTACGTGGAACATATCTCCACCACCACGCTGATCATAACGCTGATCGTCATGGTGATTATCTCTGCCTATTTCTCCGGCTCCGAAACCGGCATGATGACGCTGAACCGCTACCGGCTGCGTCATATGGCGAAACAAGGCAACCGCCCCGCCAAGCGCGTGGAGAAGCTGCTGCGCAAGCCGGACCGCCTGATTAGCCTTGTGCTCATCGGCAATAACCTCGTCAACATTCTCGCCTCGGCGCTGGGCACCATCGTCGGCATGCGCCTCTACGGCGATGCCGGCGTCGCGATCGCCACCGGCGTGCTCACCTTTGTGGTGCTGGTGTTTGCCGAAGTCCTGCCGAAAACCATCGCCGCCCTCTATCCGGAAAAGGTCGCCTACCCCAGCAGCTTCCTGTTGGCGCCCCTGCAGGTGCTGATGATGCCCCTGGTGTGGCTGCTGAATACCATCACCCGCATGCTGATGCGCATGATGGGCATCCGCACCGATACCGTCATCAGCAGCGCCCTGAGTAAAGATGAACTGCGCACGATTGTGAATGAATCCCGTTCACAAATCTCACGACGCAATCAGGATATGCTGCTGTCGGTGCTGGACCTGGAGAAGGTCAGCGTTAACGACATCATGGTGCCGCGCAATGAGATTGTCGGCATCGACATCAATGACGACTGGAAATCTATTGTCCGCCAGCTGACCCACTCCCCACACGGCCGCATTGTGCTCTACCGCGATTCGCTGGACGATGCCATCAGCATGCTGCGCGTCCGTGAAGCCTACCGCCTGATGACGGAGAAGAAAGAGTTCACAAAAGAGATCATGCTGCGGGCGGCAGATGAGATCTACTTTGTTCCGGAAGGGACGCCGCTCAGCACCCAGCTGGTGAAATTTCAGCGCAATAAAAAGAAAGTCGGCCTGGTGGTTAATGAATACGGCGATATTCAGGGGCTGGTTACCGTAGAAGATATTCTTGAAGAGATTGTCGGCGACTTCACCACCTCCATGTCACCCACCCTGGCGGAGGAAGTGACCCCGCTCAACGACGGTACGGTGATAATCGACGGCAGCGCCAACGTTCGCGAGATCAACAAAGCGTTCAACTGGAACCTGCCGGAAGATGAAGCGCGCACCATCAACGGTATCATCCTTGAAGCGCTGGAAGAGATCCCGGTCCCGGGCACCCGCGTGCGCATTGAGCAGTATGATATTGATATCCTCGACGTGCAGGACAACATGATCAAACAGGTGAAAGTGATGCCGGTGAAATCATTACGCGAGAGCGTCGCGGAGTAGCGCGAGCGAAGGAATTAACATCACGGTGGGCTGCGGCCCGCCGTTTTTTTTCTCGCGCCGGGAGCGATGGCATAAAAAACGGCCGCCCGCGGGCAGCCGTTGAGCAAGGCAGCAAACGTTATTTCGCTTTTGCTACCGTCACCATCGCGGCGCGAATGGTGCGGCCGTTCAGGGTGTAACCTTTCTGCATCACGGCCAGCACGTTGCCCGCCGCCACGTCTTCAGACTCGACCATCGCAATGGCCTGGTGGACGTTCGGATCCAGCGGAACGTTGGTGTCGGCGATCACTTCCACGCCAAACTTACGCACTACGTCCAGCATAGATTTGAGGGTCAGTTCGATCCCTTCCACCATCGGCGCCAGCTCCGGGTTAGCCTTGTCGGCCACTTCCAGCGCGCGGTCCAGGCTGTCGATCACCGGCAGCAGTTCATTGACGAATTTTTCCAGCGCGAATTTGTGCGCTTTCTCGATATCCTGCTCGGTACGACGACGCAGGTTATCTTCGTCGGCTTTGGCACGCAGCATCACTTCACGTTCACGTTTCTGCGCTTCAGCCAGCTGGGCTTCCAGATTCGCAATTTTTTCATCGCGCGGATCCACCTGCTCAGCCGAAACTTCAGGCTCTACCGCCTCAACGTCGTCGTGCTGCTCCGTGATAATTTCTTCCGGGGCTTGCCCCTCAGGCGTTTTCTGTTCTTTACTACTCATGAATTTCTCCGCGTTTTTTTCGCATTCATCTCGCTAACTTCGCTTATTATGGGGATCAGTTTCCGGGTTTCAAGGGAAGCGGACAGATTGTCACTATTTCATTTAACGCAAGGACATCCAGATCATGAAGAACCATTTCAAGTGTATCGGCATTGTGGGACATCCTCGTCACCCCACCGCCCTGACCACACATGAAATGCTCTGGCGCTGGCTGTGCAGCAAAGGGTATGAAGTGCTGGTTGAACAGCAGATCGCCCATGAACTCCAGCTCAGCAACGTGAAAACCGGCACGCTGGCGGAGATTGGCCAACAGGCCGACCTCGCGGTGGTGGTAGGCGGCGACGGCAATATGCTCGGCGCGGCGCGGACTCTGGCCCGTTATGACATTAACGTCATCGGCATTAACCGCGGCAACCTCGGCTTTCTCACCGACCTGGACCCGGACAACGCCCTGCAGCAGCTCGCCGATGTGCTGGAAGGCCACTACATCGCGGAGAAGCGCTTTCTGCTGGAGGCCCAGGTGTGCCAGCAGGATTGCCAGAAACGCATCAGCACCGCCATCAACGAAGTGGTGCTGCACCCCGGCAAAGTGGCGCATATGATTGAGTTCGAAGTCTATATCGATGAAGTCTTTGCCTTCTCCCAGCGCTCCGACGGCCTGATTATCTCCACTCCGACCGGCTCCACGGCCTATTCGCTGTCGGCCGGCGGCCCGATCCTCACCCCGTCGCTGGACGCCATCACCCTGGTGCCGATGTTCCCGCACACCCTCTCGGCGCGACCGCTGGTGATCAACGGCGACAGCACCATCCGCCTGCGCTTCTCTCACCGCTGCAGCGATCTGGAGATCAGCTGCGACAGCCAGATTGCCCTGCCGATCCAGGATGGCGAAGACGTTCTCATTCGCCGCTGTGATTATCACCTCAATCTGATTCACCCTAAAGATTACAGCTATTTCAATACATTAAGCACCAAGCTCGGCTGGTCGAAAAAATTGTTCTGATTTACATCGCTGCCTCTTTACTGGATAAAAAACCAGTCTATACTGTACGAAAACACAGTATTGGTTTTTCATACAGGAAGGCAGCTATGTTGGCGCAACTCACCATCAGTAATTTTGCTATCGTTCGTGAACTGGAAATTGATTTCCACAGCGGCATGACCGCCATCACCGGGGAAACCGGCGCCGGGAAATCCATTGCCATCGACGCGCTGGGGCTGTGCCTCGGCGGCAGAGCGGAAGCCGACATGGTGCGTCGCGGCGCCACCCGTGCCGACCTGTGCGCACGCTTCGCGCTGAAAGATACCCCGGCTGCCCAGCGCTGGCTGGAAGAGAACCAGCTGGAGAGCGGGCGTGAGTGTTTACTTCGCCGGGTGATCAGCGCCGACGGCCGCTCGCGCGGCTTCATCAACGGCACCGCTGTCCCGCTCTCGCAGTTGCGCGAGCTGGGCCAGCTGCTGATCCAGATCCACGGCCAGCATGCGCACCAGCTGTTGACCAAACCCGAACACCAGAAAACGCTGCTCGACGGCTATACCGGTGAGTATGCGCTCACTCAGCGCATGGCAGAGCACTATCGCCAGTGGCACCAGAGCTGCCGCGAGCTGGCCCAGCATCAGCAGCAGAGCCAGGAGCGCGCCGCCCGCGCCGATCTGCTGCAGTACCAGCTTAAAGAGCTGAACGAATTTAACCCGCTGGCGGGAGAGTTTGAGCAGATTGACGAAGAGTACAAACGCCTGGCCAACAGCGGTCAGCTGCTCAGCACCTGTCAGCACGCCCTGACGGTACTGGCGGACGGCGAAGAGGCCAACCTGCATAGCCAGCTTTATACCGCGAAGCAGCTGGTCAGCGAGCTGGTGGGTATGGACAGCAAGCTTTCCGGCGTGCTGGATATGCTGGAAGAGGCGGCCATTCAGCTCAGCGAGGCCAGCGATGAGCTGCGCCACTATCACGACCGTCTGGACCTCGATCCTAATCGTCTGTTCGAACTTGAGCAGCGGATTTCCCGGCAAATCGCGCTGGCGCGTAAACACCAGGTGATGCCGGAAGAGCTGCCGGCGGTTTATCAGGCGATGCTCGAAGAGCAGCGCCTGCTGGACGACAGCGCCGGCTCGCTGGAATCCCTCAGCCAGCAGGTGGTCGAACATCATCAGCAGGCGCTGGAGACCGCGCGCCAGCTGCACGCCCTGCGCCAGGCCAGCGCCGACGAGCTAACCCAGCTTATCACCGAGAGTATGCACTCACTTTCGATGCCGCACGGGGTCTTCGCGATTGAGGTCGCTTTCGATGAACGCCATCTCACCGCCGACGGCGCCGATCATATTGAGTTCCGCGTCACCACTAACCCGGGGCAGCCGCTGCAGCCGATCGCGAAAGTGGCCTCTGGCGGCGAATTGTCGCGTATTGCGCTGGCGATTCAGGTGATCACCGCACGTAAAATGGAAACCCCGGCGCTGATCTTCGACGAAGTGGACGTCGGCATCAGCGGCCCGACCGCGGCGGTGGTCGGCAAGCTGCTGCGCCAGCTGGGCGAGTCCACGCAGGTGATGTGCGTTACCCACCTGCCGCAGGTCGCAGGCTGCGGCCACCATCATTTCTTTGTCTGCAAAGAGACCGATGGCGAGATGACCGAAACCCATATGCAGCCGCTGGATAAGCGTGCTCGTCTGCAGGAGCTGGCTCGCCTGCTGGGCGGCAGCGAGGTCACGCGCAACACCCTGGCGAACGCGAAAGAGTTGCTTGCGGCGTAAACTTTTTGATTTTCACAGGGTCATAGTGAACAGCAAATTGCCTGCTGACCGCAGCCGGAGGTTTCCATCGGCGCGAAGGTCTATTATTATCGGCATATTACAGATGAGCCACGTACTGCTCGGGCCCAAAAAGGAATCAAATCACTATGCGCTGTAAAACGCTGACTGCTGCCGCAGCGGTTCTTCTTATGTTGACCGCAGGCTGTTCCACTCTGGAACGAGTGGTTTACCGTCCTGACATCAACCAGGGTAACTATCTGGCACCTAACGATGTAGCAAAAATTCGTGTCGGTATGACGCAACAGCAGGTTGCTTATGCTCTCGGAACGCCAATGATGTCGGATCCGTTCGGCACCAACACCTGGTTCTATGTATTCCGTCAGGAGCCGGGCCACGAGAAAGTGACTCAGCAGACCCTGACCCTGACCTTCAACAATGGCGGCGTGTTAACCAACATTGATAACAAGCCCGCGCTGACCAGTCAGTAAGGCCCGGAAAAGCAAAAAGCGCTCAATGAGCGCTTTTTTTATGGCCTATAGCGGGTCTGCTGCTGCGGTTTACTTCGCGGCGTTTTTCTCCGCCCGCTGGCGACGCAGCTCTTTCGGATCTGCGATCAGCGGGCGATAGATTTCCACCCGGTCGCCGTCATGGACTTCGTCGTGCAGCTTAACCGGACGACTGTAAATACCCAGCTTGTTTTTCGCCAGATCGATGTCATCACGCAGCGCCAGCAGGCCGCTGGCGATAATCGCCTGCTCGACCGTCGCCCCCTCGTCCAGAGTGACCCGCTGCAGGTACTGCTTTTCAGGCAGCGCGTAAGCGACCTCAACACGAATATTAGCTGGCACTGTAGACCTCTTTGGCGCGCGAAGTGAACGCCTGCACCATGTTGGCGGCCAGTTCCTTAAAGACCCGGCCAAAGGCCATCTCAATCAGCTTATTGGTAAACTCAAAATCGAGATGGAACTCGATTTTGCACGCCTCCGGGCTCAGCGGAATAAACTTCCAGCCGCCAATCAGCTTCTTGAACGGGCCATCCACCAGGCTCATCAAAATGCTCTGGTTGCTGGTCAGTGTATTCCGGGTCGTGAAGGTCTTACTGATGCCGGCTTTGGACACATCAACCGCCGCCGTCATTTGCGTCGGCCCGAATTCCAGCACGCGGCTACCGGTGCAGCCTGGCAGAAAATCAGGATAGGACTTCACATCGTTTACCAGTTGATACATCTGTTCCGCGCTGAAAGGCACCAGCGCAGTACGGCTAATCTGAGGCATAGCAGGTTCCACATTTAAACACAGTGCAAATAATATCATTTATCTGCTGCTAAAAAAAACGCTGTGCCGCAACTCGTGCTAAGATGCGCAGTACACCTCGCAGGATGCGATCGAGGTAACTGTGTATAAGACGATGACTTCAGGACATTATGACTAAGAAAAAAGCCCACAAACCTGGATCAGCCACCATTGCGCTGAATAAACGCGCCCGTCACGAATACTTTATCGAAGATGAATACGAGGCTGGTCTCGCCCTGCAGGGCTGGGAAGTCAAATCCCTGCGCGCAGGCAAAGCCAACATCGGCGATAGCTATGTCATCCTGAAGGATGGCGAAGCCTTCCTGTTCGGCGCCAACTTTACGCCCATGGCCGTGGCTTCCACCCACTATGTCTGCGACCCGACGCGCACCCGTAAGCTGCTGCTCAACCAGCGCGAACTCGATACGCTGTACGGCCGCATTAACCGCGAAGGTTACACCGTTGTCGCCCTGTCGCTGTACTGGAAGAATGCCTGGTGCAAAGTGAAAATCGGCGTCGCTAAAGGTAAGAAACAGCATGACAAGCGTACCGATCTGAAAGATCGTGAATGGGCGCTGGATAAGGCGCGTATTATGAAGCACGCCGGACGCTAACCCCCTCCCCTGAGGGCCAGCTCTCGCTGGCCCTTACGCTATATCCTTGTTGATGCTGCTTTTTCGTCCACCCCTGCTGAAAGAATCCTGCGTTATGGGGCTGGTAACGACATTCACAAATCTGTTATACTTGACCTACACATTGGGGCTGATTCTGGATTCGACGGGATTTGCGAAACCCAAGGTGCATGCCGAGGGGCGGTTGGCCTCGTAAAAAGCCGCAAAAAATAGTCGCAAACGACGAAAACTACGCTTTAGCAGCTTAATAACCTGCTCTGAGCCCTCTCTCCCTAGCTTCCGCTCTTAAGACGGGGATCAAAGAGAGGTCAAACCCAAAAGAGATCGCGTGGATGCCCTGCCTGGGGTTGAAGCGTTAAATCTAATCAGGCTAGTTTGTTAGTGGCGTGTCTGTCCGCAGCTGGCAAGCGAATGTAAAGACTGACTAAGCATGTAGTGCCGAGGATGTAGGAATTTCGGACGCGGGTTCAACTCCCGCCAGCTCCACCAAATAAAACAAGGGGTTACGTGAAAACGTATCCCCTTTTTTTTGGACCGTGGCGGCAAAATGGCGGCAGACATTTAACCATGCAAAGGACTACTGATATGAAAAAATCTCTTTTGATGCTGTTACTCTTGGCTTCATGTAACGTTTTCGCCGACAAGATCCCTGACTCGATAGAAAATTTAATTGCTGTATTTGACACAAGGACGCATAGCCTAGAAAGCGGAGTACTCTCGATCAAATACAGCAAACAGAAGTTGCACATTGATGCAGCTGATGCAATGTTTGAAGGCATTTGCACTGACCTATCAATGCATAAGTGGAAACCCGAAACAATTAAGAAGATTAGGTTACTCAACGTCTCACTTGATCAAGGTTTTGAGATAGATGCTGGCGGGGCTGAATGTAAAAACACGGGCAAGATGACTTTTGATGAAGCGCGGGCTTACAGGCAAAGCTTTATCAAACCTATTCCGTAAACCCTCTTCGATTAGTAGGTTAAAAGCTCAAAAATTCATATGCCCCTGCCCACTTGTTGCCGGATGCGGCTGGGCGTTATCAATTACACCTGGCGTCATGATGAACCTCACGACGGTTTCGTGAGTAATAAATGTAGCACCGCAATTGATGTTCTGGCACTGACAATACCGCTCTTTTGTCTGGTCTGTTACTCGAAAGCTACTTCGTGTATGCGCCGCATGTCCGCATTTTGGGCAATTCATCATTTCCGTTTCTCCGCCGCCGCCTCTGAAGTCGCGTTAATAATACACAATATCAATATAGAGAACCAATTATTCAATATTGAGATCATCTATTTTCACTTCCAGTTCGATGCTGGTCGTGAATCCGCTATCCGGGTTGACCGTGTGCGTTAACGTTGTGATGGTCCATTCCGCATCATCAATGGGCTGTTTAAAGCCGCTGACCTTAACGGGCATTTCCGTATAGAGATCCGCGCGGCCTTCTGCCAGCTGAAGAGAAAATGACGCCACACCGCGCTGCAGCCGCTCCCAGTTCATTTTTGCAGCCCGTTCTGCATTACTGCGGTTCGCATAGGTACGGTTCAGAACCAGCACATTCTCATCCGTTCCGACCAGGTAATCCCCCTGCTTTGCTTCCGGCTCTTTGGGTTTTGTCGTCCTCCGGCGGCGCTTCACCTTTGCAGTTTCTTTCTTTTCCGGTTCCCGGGTATGCAGCCAGTGAGCGATAACACCCGTATATGCTCCCCTGTCAGCCAGGCTAAACCGGTGACTGTCTCCGTCCTTACGGGTAATAGTGATGACCGTCAACGGTTTACCACTTGCTGTTTTCCCCTGCCCCTGCCGGATAAATAGCAGATTACCGTCCTTGACTGAGGCAATCGCGCCATACTGCCGCGCCAGCTTCATTAAAAAGCTGGCGTCGCTTTCGTTGGTCTGGTCCAGGTGATCCAGCGCCATCGCAGCAACATCATTTCCTATAGCAACTTTAAGGCTGTGCCGTGCGGCAATGTCTTTCACCACATCGCCCACTGTCGTTTTGTGCCAGGACTTCTCACGCCGGACATTCAGCGTTTCCCTGAAATCAGCACTACGGGCACGGATTGTCAGCCTGTCCGGGCTGCCGCTATGCTCTATTTCGTCAACGGTAAACTTACCTTTTGAGTACAGCGGCTCGCCTTTCCATCCCAGCGCCAGAGAAATCACTGCGCCACGACGCGGCATAATTACCAGGCCGTCGGCGTCGTCCAGCTCCAGATCAAGCTGGTCAGCTTCAAATCCGCGATTGTCGGTCAGTGTCATACCCAGCAGACGTTTATCCAGCGTCTGCGTGGCATCTTTACCTTCAATCACGATCCGAAAGGCCGGAGTCTTGCTTCCGAGGTTGAGTAAATCAGCCATCTCGCTCACTGCAGCAACCCTCCTACCGTGGATCTGATGTTCCCTACTGCGGCGGCGGCAGAATCCTGCAGACTGCTAAGCTGATCGCTCAGACTGCCGAACATTTCAGACAGGGACTCATCCACCCGTTTAAGCCCCAACGAAAACTCTATTTTCCTGGCTTCTCCACTGGCGAAAAATTCCGTTTTCGTCAGGTTAAGGCTCTCAATCACATACATGCCGTAGATAGTCCCACCACCCTCGATCAGCGGCCACGCCTTCCCCTGCTCTGCCATCAGCTCCAGCGCCAGCAACGACAACCGGCCGCCGGTCACTTCCGGCATGAGGACGCCGGATAGCGTCAGCTGATCGTTATCTGGCCCCAAAAATTGCGTTGTCGGACGGCGATTAACGCGGTTGTTGGTCACATGGCGCCAGTTCCGCTGATACTGCAGTTGCTGATAGGGAACCGTGCGCAGCTGAAACACAAACAAGCCCAGGACCATCATCATGAATCGTACCCCCCTTGATCACTGAAATTGCTGCGGGCCTTCGCCTTCATGCGTCGCTCGCGCGTATCAAGCTGCCGTGCAACTTCCTGCGCAATATCCTGCGCACTCTGACCGGGCAGAGCCTGGATAATAATTTGCGCATGGGTTTCAAACTGGAATACAGGCTGGCTGCCTGCTGGCTTATCAGTTACAGGACGGTATGAAGCTGCCGGCAGACTCATGGGATGAAGCGGGGCGGCCTCTGCTGGCATTGCTCCCCCCATCATTCCGGCGACTACGGACGCCAGCGCGGCCGTTCTCCTGCGGCTGGTCACATAGGCCGGACCGTTAATCAGCTCCGGGCCATTCTCGCCAGCAATACCCACCTGCCCACGTGGAATATAACCACCGCTGTCATACATCCCCGCGAAAAATCCTGGGGTCTTTTTCTGCGGTGAGGCGCCCTGCGAATTATCGCCGCCGGTCATCCAGTCCGGGAGATAGCTTTTGACCGATGCCAGCTTGCTCTTAAGCGTTTCCCATTTCTCATTGATACCGCTCAGGATGCCGTCAATGATCGCCCCGCCCACCGCTTTAAATTTTGCGGGCAGCGCGGCAACATCACTCAGAATTTCATCCCATTTGCTGCTTATGGTCTGCTTAATCACAGCCCAGGCTACTGACACCCCTGACGTGATGGCATCCCACAGTGCTTTAAACTTCGGCCCCAGCGTTTCCCAGTTCTGCCAGATATAGATGGCTCCCATCGCAATCAGGCCAACTATCGCCAGAATGGGGTTAGCCATCATCAACCGGCCTAACCAGATGACCGCCTGGCCTGCGCCGCCAATTACTCTTGTGACCAGACCAAACGCAGAAGCAAATTTAAGCTGGAGAATGCCAGCACTTACCCGCACTACCGCCATAGGTCCCAAAATGGATGCAAGGGCCAGTGACACCACACCCGCTGCGGTAGCTACCACGGCAAATACGGCCGCAATTTTAAATAGCGCCGCCGTCAGTTGCGGATGACGCTTCACAAAACCATCCAGCGCGGACGCCAGATTACCCAGCCAGTCCGCAATATTTTTCAGCACCGGCGCGACGGTTTCACCGATGCTCGCCATGGCGTTGGTAAAGGAGCCGCCAGCGGCTTCCCATTTGTTGCCTAGGGTATTAAGCGATGCATCGACGCGCTCGCGCAGGGTAGCCTGGTTCTCCAGCTTCGCTACTGTTTCACGATAACCAGACATCCCTTTACTGATCATGTTATTTAATACTTTTAGCGTTTCGGCATCATCACCAAAAACCGTTTTAAGTGCCGCAAGCCTTTGCTCTGTGTTTAATTTTTTTAACTTTTCAAGCTGGGCAAATAGCTTATCCAGTCCACCAAATTCCCCTTTTCCATCAGTAAAATCTAATTTGACCCCTGCTCCTTTAATTGAGGCATTGGCTTTATTAACTTTTTTGGTATCCATGACAGCCTGGAATATTTTACGGTAGGCATTCCCTGCTGACTCGCCAGCCATCCCCATCTGATCCGCCATCACCAGCAATGGTGCAAATACCTTCGTTGCCCCCAATCCCTTCTGACGGATAATATCCATTGCACTACCAATGTTCGAAAAACCCTGCAGCATATTGCCGGGGTCAACGCCCGCGTAATAACCCCGCTGGATCATATCCATCAGGCTCATCATGTCCTTTTCGGTGGTCTGCGTGGCATCCTGCAGTTTTGCGGCAAACTCTGCCGCCTCCGTCGGCGCCATCTGCAGCTGCACGCCAAGGTAAGCCGCCGACTCACCCAGCCCGCCCAGGATAACCTGCGCTGACATCCCCTGACGGCGTAACATGGTCATCATGTTCTGAAAGTCTGCCGTGGTGCCGGGCAGCCGGTCACCCAGGGCTATTGCCAGTTTGTTTAGTTTCATGAACTCAGGCGCCACCTTTCCGCCCGGCCCCATCATGGAGCCTGCCAGCTGGTTTGCGGCGTTCTCTGATTCCGAGTAGGCGCGAATAGGCGCCAGCAGCGTCGCGCCCGTTGTCACCCCGGCGGCCATCATCCCGGCACCGTTCCCCGCCAGGTTGTTACGCACGTCGCGCATCTTGTCAGCTTTGGCCCTGATCGCATTCAGCTTGCGCTGGCGCTCGCCCACGGCCCGCAAGCGCCGCTCCTGCTCTGCCAGCTGCTGGTTATAGCGATCAGTTTCGCGGGTAATGCGGGCTGTTTCACGGGCACCGCCGCCCGCAGAGATGCCAAGGCGGTACAGCTCCGCCCTGGTTGCCGCCATCTGCCGCGTTTCCTGCTGCTGCTTTTGTTCCAGGCGTGATACGGCGCGCCATTGCGCCTCAAGCGCCTGCGTCTGTTTTTTCGTGGGGGATTCGAGCGCTGCCAGCTCGCGCGTCATCATCTGCGCACGCAGCCTCGCCTGGTCCAGCTCGTTGCTGGTCCGGTTCAGGCTCTGTGAGAGTTGATCAAAAGATTTTAACTGGCTCCCCGCGTCGTTAAGCCGTTTAAGCTGATCACGGGTCTGCCGGATGCCGGAGGCCAGCTCCTTCGAGCCAGCCAGCGCATTTTTTAAAGGGCGGGTGAGTTTATCAACCGCATTCAGAACCACCTGCAGGCGCAGGTTTTTATCACTCATCGCTGGCCCCGCTACGCATTATCGCTCTGTGCCGCCACTCCAGCACTTCCGTCAGCGGCATAACGTCAGTGACGGACGGCGGCCAGTGAAAGATCGTGGCGATATCCGCCACCAGGTCATCTACCGTCAGGCTGTCGGCAAATCGGCAAGTGCCGACTTCGGCAACAAAAAAAGGACCACCTCGACAGACATCGCGGCCAGGTCTGCCGGGTCGAGGTCCGCCATTTCCTGCGGGGTCAGCGTTGGTGTGGAGATGCGGGGGATCACGGTCATCATAGAGGCCACGTCCATCTCCATCACCGCCTGCAGTCGCGTACCGCGCAGCGCGCCGGATTGCGGCTTACGCAGCACAATTTCCGTAATCGTGGTATCACCGCGCTTAATCGGGCTATCCAGTTTCACCGTTGCTTCTGTTTTCTCACTCATGCTCTTTTCCTGTTATGGGTTGGCTGGCGCGACCTCGCGCGCCAGGAAAAAATTACAGACCGATGGCGTTACGGTGTTCTTCCATCAGGTCAACACCATCAACAATTTCAATCATGTTGATCGCATCGACCTCATAGAGCACTTCACCGTTAATGGTCAGCTTCGCGTAACAGTTAACGCTGCTGACTTTGGTGGAATTGCTCTCGCCGGTTTTCCACTCGCCGGAATCCACCTCTTTGTGGCGCCCACGGACGACCAGCTCAACGGCCTGCACTTCGCCGGTGTCGTCGCGCTGAATAGACCCGGTAAAGCGCAGCTGTACGCCGTCCACCGTGGCTTTGCCCATCTGTTTAAACAGAAGCGCCTCCGTACCGCCGATGGTCATTTCCGTATCCAGCGCGCCATCATCCAGCCCCAGATCGATACCGACTGAACCGGGCATGCCGCCGCCGCGGTAGTTTTCCAGCTTGCGGGTGAATTTCGGCAGGGTGACGGATTCAGCAATGCCCATCCAGTTGTTACCGGCGTTAAAAATATTCAGGTGTTTTAACTTGCGTGGTAAGGCCATGGGTCCCCCTTATGCGCTTACGCGGGTGGTGAAATCCACCAGGTAACGGTCAGTGATGCGCTGGCGCAGCATCAGGTTTTCCAGTGGCGGCACTGGCGTATAGTCGTAGTCGATCCAGAGTTTCCCGGCTTTCAGCGTGTCTTTGTCATTCACACTGTCATCAATCCAGCAATCACCGCCGATGAGGTAGCCCTGATTTACCAGGCTGCGCATTTTGGCGCGGATACCTTCGATAATGTCGCGAGCCAGCGAAGGGTTAAGCGGCATGTCCACCGCCCACATATGCGCCTCCGCCATGGTGTCTGCCAGCACCTGCGCGGTACGGGTGTAGTTTTCAAACTGGAATAACGGGTCATCGCTCAGGCAGCGGGAACCCCAGAAGCGGAAACCATCCTTGCGGATCAAGGTGGTGACGTCGTTCTGGTTCAGCAGTCCGGCATCGGTTGCCGGGTCCTGCAGATCCCAGAACACATCCGCAGACAAGCCGGTTACGCCGTTGACGCCCACGTTAGAAAGGGTTTTGTGCCAGCCGGTCTGCTCGTCGATTTTTGCACGCAGACCCAGCGCGCGGGCAGTGGCGTAAGCAGTCGCATCCGCCTGCAGCACGGTGTCAAAGTTGATGAAATCAGGCCAGATCAGCATCCCTTCTCGCTGACTGAAATTTTCGCGGTAGGCAATCGCTTCTTCCACGGTTTTACAACCGTAGGCAGACAGGTACGCAAAGCCGCGCAGGCTCTGCGCCACGCTTAACAATTCAGTGGAAACAGCCTGCGTGTCATGGCCCGGCACACCAAGAATGCGCGGCTTCACACCCAGCTGCGACTGCGCCGAAAGCAGCGCTTTGATGCCCGTTTTCTTACCGTCAGCGGTTACGCCGCCGATGATATTGGAGGTGGTTTCCGCTTCGGTTTCGCCCTGGGCAACACGCACCACTACGGTGACGGGTTTTGCCTGGTCTGCGATGGCGTCCAGTGAGCGGGCCAGTGTGCCGGACTCGCCCGCTTTGCCGCTGGCGGTCAGTACATCGGTAAGCAGAACCGGCTTATTGAGCGGGAACACAGAGGCATCGGCATCATCGCCGGTGCATACCATGCCTACAATCGCCGTGCTCACCGTCGTGATAGAGCGGGTGCCGTCGTTAACTTCAACAACACGCACGCCATGGTGATAGTCTTGCGCCATGAATGAATCTCCTGTTTAGGGGTTCACCCATGGTAGGGAAATCATTCCCCGCAAGCCGTTGATGGCCGTTGTACCGTCAATGACACAACCGCAGACAGAAAAAAGCCCCTTATCGGGGCAGACTGATACCGGGGTTTATCAGGCAACGCGGCTCCAGCACATCAGCAGTGTGTGGGCTTCCACCACGCTGAACGATTTGCCCTCGCCAAGGCTGGCTGTTTTGCCGCTGGTCGAGTGTTTGTGCGGCGGGATCGTGACGCCATGCTGATGGTCTTCTGCATAGTCGGTATAGTTCCACCCCGTATATTTCTGGTTATCCGTTCCGTGTGTGGCTTCCTGCCAGGTATCCCCCGGCGCCCCGTCACCTGCCCTGTGCCGGTGCCTTCCGTTGCCCGATGTCGTCAGCTCCTGCTGCCCCTGTTCGCTGGTTTCGCCGCTCACGTCAATCTGAACGGCGGGCAGGTTGGCCTGCTGAAGTGTGACGTTATCGCTGCCGCCGCTCTGCCCGACGTTCGAACCGTCCGCTTTGCCTACACGAATTGTTTTATTCTCGCCGGTGTACACCCATTCTGACCACGGCCATTTTTCATTAGGGTTGACGTTCTGGTTAAAAAAGCGGGTGGTTCCCACCGGGTTATCATCTTCCCAGAAATCTCGCTTTGCCGCCGTTATCGCATCGGCAATTACCTGTTTTATATCTGTATCAAGTTTTCCCAGCACTTCATCAGCGTAATCTTTTGCCTCATTTTTTGCCCTGGTAACCTCAGCCTGCGAAGCCAGAATAACGGAGGGATCCGCTTTGAGGAGCACATCCGCGGTACTGGTAACGGCTACCCAAAGATTGACTGCCTGAAGCCGCCCCGAACCTTCAGCCAGAAGAGGTTTATAAGAGTCCGGCACGCTGGCAAGTGCCAGGCATACACCATCATCATCATAGAGCGCTGCCTCACGCATCCAGAATCCGCCCACTTCCGGCGGCATCACCATTTCGGCGCGAATGACATTTGCCCCCTGGTCTGCGATAACCAACCGGTTTAGGGGGGCCCGGTATTTCTCATTCACCAGTCCATCAGGTGAAGACGCAAGATTCACGCGAACACCGCTACCATCACCGACCCCCATCCAGGAGAAGCCAACCGGCTCCCCTGTCAGCGCTGCATTCGCCAGTGCCTCCACACCTGCGGTGGTCAGCGTCGTATAGAATGTCTTCACTCCGCCCCCCCTGCTTAAGAAATGTTATTTTCTGACATCAGTTGCTGCACCATTGCGCCGCGCGTGGTGGCATCGTGATATGCGCCATACCCCAGCACGGTACGTAACCCCATCGGGCATCGCTGGTCAGCATAATCAGGGCTGTACCCGAACGACATTAACCCGCCGCCTTCAGGTGGAGAAAAGG
>NZ_JBEAJL010000102.1:0-41075 GCF_040065275.1 Klebsiella sp. JB_Kp042 | reverse complement strand
GATGGCGCTTCGCTTATCAGGCCTACGGGATGGCGACGCAAACCGGGGGATTACCTCCCGCTGCACAACCCAGGCCGGGTCAGGCGTAGCCGCGACCCGGCATCCACGTGACATCACACCTGGACGACACGCTCACGTCACAGGGAATTGATGCTCTACCGCCGCCACACTGCCTGATGGCGCTTCGCTTATCAGGCCTACAGGATAGCGACGCAAACCGGGGGATTACCTCCCGCTGCACATCCCAGGCCGGGTCAGGCGTAGCCGCCGCCAGGCATCCACGTGACATCATACTTTGACGACATGCTCACAGCCCGGTAGTCCCGGGCTGCTGGTCCGGACGATTACAGCTTATCGAGCAGCTTTTTGGCGTCTTTGCTCTCTTTGCTGCCTTTATTACGTTCGACCCAGTCGTTGAGGCGCTGCTTCGCTTCATCCTGCAGCTGTTTACGCAGGATCTGGTCCACCTGCAGGCTGTAGCTCAGCGACTGCCAGTCGCCATAGATGCGCAGCGGGATGGCGGTCTGCTTCAGGCGGTCGATAAGCTTGCCCTCACCTTTCCAGCCGCCGAGCACGCGCACGTTAAAGCGCATATCGCAGTTCTCTTTCTGCAGATCGAGCTGTCCTTCGCCGGTCATTGCCATCACGTCGGACTGCCCCTGCACGCGGTTCAGCGTCACCAGCCCGTTATCCAGCGTCAGCTGGCTGCTCACGGCATCCAGCCGGGTGGCGTTATCGTAATTTTCCTGCGCCCGGACGTTGGTGCTGCGCTCCACGGCCTGCTGCACCAGCTGCTGGAAGTTAAGCCCCTCGGTACGGGTATCCGTCATCTGGATCTGCGCCAGGCCCTGCCAGCGACGGCGGAAATCATCCGCGTCAATGCGCGCTCCGGAAAACTCGCCGGTCAGCGACAGCTTGCCGGTCAGGCTTAAGGAATAGTTGAAGGCTTTGATCAGCGAACCGATCTCCACGTTCTGCAGCGCCGGCTGGAACGTCGCCTGCGGCGTGTCGCCGCGGGCATCAAGGGTGCCGGGGAGGGAAAGCTGGCCGCCGTCGAGGCTGCCCTGCATTTTGCTGACCGTAAGCAGCCCCTGCTTATTGCTGATCTCGCTCTGCACCTGGGTGAAGTTCAGGCCGCGCCACTGCAGCTGGTCGGCGCTCAGGGCCATCCGGCCGGTAAAGCCGCGCAGGCTCTGGTAATCTTCGCGCTCATCGCTGTCGGCGATCACCGGACGCAGCGGGCGCGTCTGGCTCTGGCCCTGCTGGCTGGCGCTGCTGTCGGTCGCCGGCGAAGAGGACGCCAGCAGACTGTCGAGATTCAGGGTGGTGGCGTGCAGATCCAATGACCAGTCCGGGCGGTCTCCCAGCACCACGCTGCCGTTGCCGGTGAGGGTGCTGCCGCTGGCCATCAGGTTCAGATTATCAAAGCGCAGGGTCTTGCTATCTTCCTGCCAGCTGGCCTGCAGACTCCCCTGACCATTGATGCCGTCGGGGGGCAGCTCGGCGCCGCGCAGCTGCCAGCTGAGCTGGCTAAAGTCGGCTTTTAACGAATGCGGATAGTCGCCGCCCTGCACGGTGGCGGAGAAGTTCAGCGCCAGGTCGCGCTGGTCGCGGTTGACGCGGCCGGAGAAATCGACGGTGGCCCGGTGATTCTCATCCTGCTCCATCTGCAGGCGGATATCGCGCACGGTCACCTGCTCGCCATTTTCATGCTGGAAGAAGAGCACGCTGTCGGCCACCTGCAGCTGTCGCACGTCGTAGGACCATCCGCGGTCCTCCGGGGCCAGCGGCAAAGTATTGTCATGCGGCACCACTGGCGCCGCGCTGTCGCGAACCGCCTCGGTTTTCGGGGTCAGCTGGATCACCGCCCCCTTGAGCATCACCTGCTTCACCTGCAGCTGGTGCGAAAGCAGCGGCAGCAGCGCCACGTCGAGGCGCATGTTGTCGGCGCGGATCACCGGCTCTTCAGCGCCTCTGGCGGTCAGCGTCATGCGCCCGCTGAGAATGCTGAGCTGCGGCCAGACGTGCCAGCGCAGCGGGCCATCGAGTTCAAGCTGATAACCGCTGCGCTCTGCCACCTCATGCACCATATAGGCGCGAAAATCGTTGGGATTGACCAGCAATACCAACGAGGTAAGCCCGGCGACAATGACCGCCAGCAGGATCATCAGCGTTGTCAGTATTCGTCTCATGGCACCCTCAGCAACACCCCGTTGACGTTATCAATCCTTGTCGATTCGGCTCGCCACCGCGCCCTGCTGGTCGCGATATTTGGCGTCTTCACGGCGGTTATACGGCCGGGCCGCCGGGCCCGATAGCGGTTCAAAGCTCAGCGCGCCGATGGGCATCCCCGGGCGCAGCGCCAGCGGCAGCTTGCCGGAGTTGTAGAATTCCAGCACGATGCAGCCGGACCAGCCCGGGTCGATGCGGTGCGCGGTCACGTGCACCATCAGCCCCAGGCGCGCCAGCGAGGAGCGCCCGTCAAGCCAGCCCACCAGGTCGGCAGGCAGGGTGACCGACTCATAGGTCACCGCCAGCGCCAGTTCGCCCGGATGCAGGAAAAAGGCCTCCCCTTCCGGCAGAACGATCTCTTCGCTCATCACGCGGTCCAGCGCGGCGCTCACCTCGGCCTTCGGGCCGCTTAAATCGATAAACGGCGCCGTGTGGCCGCGGAAGGTGCGGAATTTATTACCCAGCCGTACATCAACCGTCGCGCCATTAATACGCTCAACGGGCGGGCGCGGATTGATGGCCAGTCGCCCTTCATCCAACCAGGCTTCGATATCTCGGTCACACAGACGCATGGGCTTTCTCCTTATAAGGCTGCTTCCCGCACGCTTCGCGGCGGAGAGGGCAACAGGGCTACTCTTTGCACGTTACACAATTCGGCCAGGTTATTCAAAGAACTGACTGATTTTGGCCTTCAGAATATCAATCGCGATGCGGTTTTTGCCGCCGCGCGGCACGATGATGTCGGCATACTGCTTCGACGGCTCAATAAACTGCAGGAACATCGGACGCACGGTCTTCTGATACTGGGCCATCACCGAGTCCATGGAGCGGCCGCGCTCGTTAACGTCGCGCTTAATGCGGCGCATCAGGCAAATATCGAGCGGGGTGTCGACGAAAATAGAGAAGTTGAGCTCGTTACGCAGGCGCGCATCGGTCAGCAGCAGGATCCCTTCAAGAATAATCACCTTCTTCGGCTCGACGTGAATGGTGTTCGGCGTGCGGGTATGCTCGACGTAGCTGTAGACCGGCAGTTCAATCGGCTGGCCGCTTTTCAGCATCTGCAGGTGCTGGAACAACAGACTGTGGTCCATTGAGCTCGGGTGGTCATAGTTAGTTTTGACGCGCTCTTCCATCGACAGATGACTTTGATCTTTGTAATAGCTGTCTTCCGGAATGACGCCAATATGTTCGTCGCCAACTTGTTCACGCAATTCGCGATAGAGAGTACTGGCAATAAGACTTTTGCCAGAAGCCGATGCGCCGGCGATGCCTACAATGACGCACTGATGGGACATATCAGTCATAAATTTTTGCGACCTGATTAACCTGGATAGAGATGGAGGGTGGCGGCGGACCGCCAAACGCGGCAATTATAGGGATTTCAGCGCCCCGATACCAGTGGTATGCGCCCCGGACGGCTATTCCGCCGCCGGCGCCCAGTCATCGGTATACCAGATATGCAACAGCGCATAAGATCGCATCGGCTGCCAGCGGCGAGCATAGCGGGCGATGGCGGCCGGGGTCATTCCCGGAAAGCGCTGTTTAATCAGGTAGTCGTCCGGCAAAAAGATATCCTTCGCCTGCCAGCCGCGCAGGGCAAAGTAACTGGCCGTCCAGCGGCCAATCCCGGGCAAAGTCTGCAATTGACGCAGCCCGGCGTCGATATCCGCCGGCGCGGTCAGGGGCAGCTCGCCGCTGACCGCCGCCCGGGCAAGGTGGATCAGCGCCTCCGCGCGGCGAAGCGGCATCCCCAGCCCCTTCAGCGCCTGCGGATCGGCCCGGGAAAGCGCCTCCGGCGTTGGGAATAGAACATAGCCGGGGGCGTCCGCCAGCGGTTCGCCCCAGCCGGCCGCCACTTTGGCGGTGAGCCGGGCGGCCATCGCCACGCTCACCAGCTGGCCGAGCACCGCGCGCACCGCCTGTTCGAAAGCGTCCAGCGCCCCGGGCAGGCGCAGCCCCGGCCGCGCCTGCGCCAGATCGCCCAGCGTGCGAGCGACCTGCTGCGGGTCGCAGGCCAGATCAAACAGCTGGCCAATTCGCGCATAGCAGATCTCCGCCACCGGCTGCAGCCCCGGGGAGAGCGTCACCCGCAGGCCCTGCGCCTCCTCGTCCGGCGCCAGATGAATCAGCCCGCCGTGGCCTGCTACGCGAAAGCTGCGGCTGTAGCCTCCGTCATGAAAACGCTCGACGCCGGCGACTGCGCGCGCCTGCAGAAAACCAACCATCCACCCCCAGTCGTAGGGCGGGGTCCAGGGTAACAGCACCATAAGCTCTCCTTTATATAGCGTTTCAATGATAGTCGCCCTTCACCGTCAGCGCCTTGCTTTTAAATTCCGGTTGTCGGCATGACGGCGATCCGCTAAAGTCGCCCCCCTTCTTCACCGGCATGGGGATTTTGCAGACGATGTTTATTGGTTTTGACTACGGCACCGCCAACTGTTCGGTGGCCGTGATGCGGGAAAACAAGCCCCAGCTGTTGACGCTGGAAAACGGCAGCGCGCTGCTGCCCTCCATGCTCTGCGCGCCGACGCGCGAAGCGGTCAGCGAGTGGCTCTATCGCCATCACGAGGTGCCGACCCACAGCGACGAAAACCAGGCGCTGCTGCGCCGGGCCATCGCCGCCAACCGCGACGAAGACATCGAGGTGCTGCGCAACAGCGTGCAGTTCGGCCTCGCCTCCCTGCATCAGTATGTTGAAGATCCGGAAGAGGTCTACTTCGTCAAATCGCCAAAGTCCTTCCTCGGCGCCAGCGGCCTCAAGCCGCAGCAGGTGGCCCTGTTTGAAGACCTGGTCTGCGCCATGATGTTGCACATCAAGCTGCAGGCGGAAAGCCAGCTGCCCGAGCAGATCGACCAGGCGGTGATAGGCCGGCCGATCAACTTCCAGGGCCTGGGCGGCGACGAAGCCAACGCCCAGGCGCAGGGGATCCTTGAGCGGGCCGCCCTTCGCGCCGGTTTCCGCGATGTGGTCTTCCAGTTTGAACCGGTGGCCGCCGGGCTGGATTTCGAAGCCACCCTCAGTGAAGAGAAGCGGGTGCTGGTCGTCGATATTGGCGGCGGGACCACCGACTGCTCCCTGCTGCTGATGGGCCCGCAGTGGCGGGAGCGCGCCGACCGCCAGCAGAGCCTGCTCGGCCACAGCGGCTGCCGCATCGGCGGTAACGACCTCGATATTGCCCTGGCCTTCAAATGCCTGATGCCCCTGCTTGGCATGGGCGGCGAAACGGAGAAAGGCACCGCGCTGCCGATCCTTCCGTGGTGGAACGCGGTGGCGATCAACGACGTCCCGGCGCAGAGCGACTTCTACAGCACCGCCAACGGCCGTCTGCTTAACGACCTGCTGCGCAGCGCCCGGGATGCCGATAAAGTGGCCCTGCTGCTGAAGGTCTGGCGTCAGCGCCTGAGCTATCGTCTGGTGCGCAGCGCCGAAGAGAGCAAAATCGCCCTCTCCAGCGCGGACAGCGTCGAGACCGCGCTGCCGTTTATTCAGGACGAGCTGGCCACCGCCATCGCCCGGCAGGGGCTGGAAGCGGCGCTGGATCAGCCGCTGAGCCGCATTATGGAACAGGTGCAGCTTGCCCTCGACAGCAGCCAGACCACCCCGGACGTGATCTATCTGACCGGCGGTAGCGCCCGCTCACCGCTGATCAAAAAGGCGCTGGCGGCCAAGCTCCCGGGTATTCCGCTGGCCGGTGGGGATGATTTTGGCTCAGTAACCGCCGGGCTGGCCCGCTGGGCGCAGGTGGTTTTCCGCTAGCCCTTGCCCGGCGCTGCCGCGCAGCAGGTCTGTCCTGATCGCGGCGTTGCAGATTACGCTGGAATATTCCTGGTCTCCCACGCAAAATGGCCTGTTCGTCCGGACAGGCCTGTCCACTTTCCTCCGCTTCCGGGGGCGTATTATCCATACCGTAGCCAGTCGTCTGCGGTCAGTAATCTTTGCATGCCGCAAGGGGGCGTGATTGAAAAGGGTGTCTGCGATCTTCGCAGCGGTCCGGCGTTGCCGGCCGCGGTTCCTGGCAGGCTGGCTGGTCAGCTGCGGATTGCTCTTGCTGCTGATCGCCCCGCAGGCGCAGTCGGCGCCCCGACAACTGGGAACAGATATCCCCGTCGAGTGGTACGCGGACGACAGCGGCCAGATGACCATCGATCGCTTTGCCGACCTGCCCGTGGACCAGCTCGCCACCACCCGGCAAATCCCCTCCTTCGGCTATTCACGCAAAACCCTGTGGCTGCGCAGCGAGCTGCCGGGTGATTGGTTTGCCGGCGAGTCGCGCTGGCTGCAGATTGGTCCCTCTTTCGTCGACCACCTGACTCTCTATTACCGGCCACTGGGCAGCGACGCGCCGTGGACCGCGCGGACCTTTGGCGACCGTGACATCGCCCGGGAGAGCGATCTCCACTATCGGGAAAGCGTGCTGATCCTCCCTCCGCCGCCCACCGCCGCCGGCTATGAGATGGTCTTTCGCCTGCAAAGCACCAGCACCCTGATCCTGCTGGCCTCCCTCTCTTCTCCGCAGGCCTATCTGCAGCGGGCCACCGCCGACACCGCCTTCTGGAGCTTCTATTTTGGCCTGGCGGCGGTCGCCAGCGGCGTGGCGCTGTGGCTGGCCCTGGCCCTGCGCCGGCGTCTGCTGTGGGGCATCTGCTTCTTCTCGCTCAATTATCCGCTGGTGGCCGCCCTGCACGGCTTCCCGGAGTGGTTCTTCGGCCGCGCCGCGCTGCCCTTCCAGGACTTTATGATCAGCAGCCTCTCCCTGTTCAGCTATGCCACCGCCCTGTGGCTGCACAGCGAGATATTTGATTTGAAGAAAAATATGCCGCGGCTTTACCGGCTGCTGATCGCCGCCGTGGCGCTCAACCTGCTGCTGCAGGTCAGCATTCCGCTGGGGTTTTACGGCCTCGCCATGCAGATTGAAGGGGTGATCTTTATCATTATCACTCCGGTGCTGCTGTTCACCTCCTGGTGGCTGTGGCGCAAAAAGCTATCGACCGCAACACCCTCCTGCTGGGGCTCCTGCCGCCGTTCTATGTCGCCGCCGCGGTGCTGGTGCAGCTGTCGATCCACGGTATTATCCCGTTTCATATGGCGATCTATTCCCTCTGGCAGTATGCGCTGATCGTCCACATCATTACGGTGCTGATCATTGCCATCCTGCGGGTGCGGGCTGAAAACCGTCAGCTGGAGCAGAAGCAGCGCCTGGCGCGCGAGCTGCAGATCGAGCGCGAGGCCAGCTTCCACCAGCGGCAGTTTATGGGCATGGTGGCGCATGAATTCCGCACCCCGCTGGCGGTGATCCAGGCCGCGCTGGAGAATCTCCGCCTCTCGGCGGCGTCGGACAGCCAGGAGGCGCGCTTCGATCGCATCGGCCGCGCCGCCACCCGTCTGGTGCAGCTCACCGATAACTGCCTCGCCGACGCCCGCCTCGCTTCCCACGATCTGCACGTCGACCGCCAGCAGACCGCCCTGCTGACGGTGATCACTATGGCGGCCTCGGTAGTGGCTATCTCCCACGACCATTACCTGAACATTCGCCATCACGGCGCGGTGGAAAGCCCGCAGCTACAGGCCGACGCCGGCCTGCTGTGCATCGCCATCGCCAACCTGCTGGATAACGCGGTCAAGTATTCGCCCCCGGGCGAAATCACCATCGATATTCACGCCGATGCCGGACAAACAGAGCTGCGCATTCGCGACTACGGTCCTGGCCTCCCCGCCGGGCAGGCGGAACTGATCTTTGAGCGCTATCGGCGCGGGGAACATACGTTGCCGGTGCCGGGCGGCACCGGTCTCGGACTGTATGTTGCGCGTCAGATCGTGCAGGCTCATGATGGCAAACTGTGGCTGGCCGAGCATGGCCCGGACGGCTGCACCTTTATTCTCACCCTCCCCACGGTTGCTTAAGAGGAGAACGACGCATGGCTTTACGGCTGGCGATAATTGAAGATAACCCCGATCTGCTGGATGAACTGCTGGCCTGGTTGGGCTATCGCGGCTTCGAGGTATGGGGGACGCGGAGCGCTGAGGCCTTCTGGCGGCAACTGCACAGCCATCCGGTGGACATCGTGCTGATTGATATCGGTCTGCCCGGCGAGGATGGCTTCAGCGTGCTGAGCTACCTGCACGAGCTGGGGCACTACGGTCTGGTGGTGGTCAGCGCCCGCGGCCAGCAGCAGGATAAACTGCAGGCGCTGAGCCTCGGGGCCGATGCCTATCTGATCAAGCCGGTTAACTTCGCCCATCTCGCGGAGACCCTGACCGCCCTCGGCGCCCGCCTGCAGCAGGATCGCCCGGCCGCCTCCCCGCCGCCGGAGACGGCCAGCGCCGTCTCACCCCCCGCCACCGGGCTGTGGCGTCTGCACGAAGATAAACTGATCTCACCCGACGCCCGGACGCTGGAGTTAACCCAGCAGGAATATCGCCTGGTGGAACTCTTAATGCGCAATCGCAACGAAGTGTGCAGCAAGCTGGATCTCCATGCCTGCCTGTTCGCCCATGAAAGCGAGCCTGACCTACACCGCATCGACGTGGTGGTTAGCCGCCTGCGCCACAAGGCTCGCCAGCAGGGGATCCACCTGCCCGTACGCGCCATCTTTGGTAAGGGGCTGGCCTTTATCTCCTGATGGACGGGGTATGTCGGCGGCCGTGCTGGATATGAATGACTCGCAAGTGTTAATTTTTCTCATTTTCTGAGAGAAATGAGAGGAATGAGACTGACGATGACCTTAAGAACTTTCTTATAGTGCTACCACATAAGGATGATGACGTATGATTTTCAGCGGACAGAAAAACATATAACAAAACGTATTAGCCGTTCGCGGCAAATTATGACACCATGCAACACAACCAAGGTAAAAACGATGGCCATGCAAACGTGGTTAGTTTTATTGCTATGCATTTTTTTCTTCAGCATCTCTGTATACAGTTTTATTTCCTATCTGAAAGACAGGAAACGGGTAAAATTTACCTTTAACGATAAGCGTTCGACGCGTCGTAAATAATTCACTTTAGAATAATAAAAACATATTGCAGGTACTTTAATACAGTCAACACACCGCATACGCCCGGAGGATGTGTCACAGCATGGCGTTATGTTTTTGCGTAAGGAAATAACGCCATGAGAAACATTAATGTCACCATCAATACCCGTAACACCTTTGTCCGTGAATCGCTGGTCGCCATGGTCAATGACCTCACCCGGGGCGATCAGCAGGCACGCTTTTCCTGGCGGAATAATGACCTGTCAGGGGAAGACATCATCATTTGCGAAGTGATCCCCGGCGAAATCTACCTGTGCAATACGCTGATTAAAAACAGGAAAAAAGGCAGTTCGCTGATTATCCTCCACAGCTACGACCAGCTGCCGGAAGAGGATTTCATGATTAACTGCCTGAAAGGGGTCATTTTTGTCTCGCTCAAGACGGCCAGTATTCCGCAACTGCTGACGATTATTAAAAGCGAGCTCCAGCATTGTATGGCGCCTTCGGCCACCGACGACGCAGGCCGGGAGCTCAGCTGCGCCAGCTGCCCGCATCGCGTGCTGTCGCGCTCCCAGACCGCCGTGGTGCACGGTATTCTCGAAGGTCTCGATATGAGTAAAATCGCCGCCCTGCAGCGCGTCAGCCCCCGCACCGCCGCTTATCATAAGAATAAGATTATGGAAAAATACAGCCTGAATAATAACCACGACTTTTTCCAGTTTATGAATCTGTTACGTGAGCGCTGGTAGGCAAATAGCGTGCAGAAGAAAATAAGATTTTCACCTGGCTATATTGTCGGAAATCTGAAAATAGCCGCTGAATGCTAAAAAAGCGCCAGCGCTGCCAGACATAACGTTAAACTCTGACGCTTCCTCGGTATAAAGACGTTACCGCGCGCCTTTATATAAGAAAAAAGACTATTTACGAGGAAAACTGATACTTCGTCACATTGCCCCTGACGTGCCTGTCAGGGGTCTTTTTTTCCATGTGGAATGGCGCCCTCTGCGCGAGGGCGCGGCAGGATCAGACTTCCACTTTCTCCGCTTCCCAGTCCGGCTGCGCTTCCTCGTCGGTGAGCAGACCTTCGTTTTTCGACAGCATGGCGGTGGCGATGCCGTTGCCCAGCACGTTGATGGCGGAGCGCCCCATATCGAGGAAATGGTCGATGCCCATCAGCAGCAGGATCCCGGCAACCGGAATATGGAAGCTGGGAATGGTGGCCGCCAGCACCACCAGCGCCGAGCGCGGCACCCCGGCGATGCCTTTTGAGGCCAGCATCAGGGTCAGCATCATGACCGTCATCTCGCTGAAGCTCAGCGACACGTTATAGGCCTGAGCGATAAACATCGCGGCGAAAGAGCAGTAAACCATCGAGCCGACGAGGTTGAATGAGTAGCCAATCGGCAGGACGAACGAGACGATATTGCGCGAACAGCCAAACTTCACCAGCCGCTCGAGGGTCTTCGGATAGGCCGCTTCCGAGCTGCTGGTAGTAAAGGCCACCAGCACCGGATCTTTCAGCATGTTCAGCAGACGGAAGACCTCTTTCTTGAGCACCATATAGCCGACGGCAATCAGCACCGCGCTGGTCAGCAGCACCGCCAGGTAATAACCGCCAATGAACGAAGCGTAGTTGAGCAAAATTCCCAGCCCCTGCGAGGCAATCACCGACGAGATGGCGGCGAAGATGGCCAGCGGCGCAACGTACATCACATAGCCCGTCATCTTCAGCATAATGTGCGACACCACGTTAAGGGCCGCCACCAGCGGCGCATTAAACTTCTCCCCCAGCGACGCGCCGGCGATGCCAAAGAACATCGAGAACACCACAATCTGCAGGATCTCGTTGTTGGCCATCGCCTCGGTGATGCTGGTGGGAATGGTATGCGACAGGAACCCTTTCAGGGTCATGCCGCTGACCGCCAGGCCGGTATCCACCGCCTCTTTCGGCACCGTCAGGTTTAGCCCGGCGCCCGGGTGCTGGAAGGTGACGATCACCAGCCCGACGAGAATGGACAATACCGACGAGGTGATAAACCACACCATCGCCTTACCGCCCACCCGGCCAATGGTCGCCGTCTCGCCGAGGCGCATAATACCGACCGTCAGGGTGCTGAACACCAACGGCGCGATGACCATTTTGATTAAGCGCAGAAACAGATCGGTCAGCAGCGTGATGTTGTCTGCCCATGCGGAGATGGTGGTCGGCGTCGCGTAGGCATGGATAGCCGCGCCGGAGAGGATCCCCATCAGCATAAAAATGACGATGAAGAGCGTGAGTTTGTTTGCGTTTGCCACAGCAATGACCCCTGATTATTCAACACGTTGATTTTTAAGTGCATATTTTATTATTATGGAAATGCACTGATTTATTCACCGCATAAATCTAATTAAAGCCCTTGCGGATACAACTATTTTTTACTTTTTTAAACTAAAAGTTGATATCACCCCGGAAATCGGCGGCGAGACCGCCCGCCATCGCCGCCGTTATCCAGACATTTCTCAACCTTCTTTTCATAATTCCTCCATTTTTACGGCCCCTTCCCTCACTAAACTAGTATCATTCAGCGAAACGCTTCAGGATGAGACCGTAAACTAATGAAAGGCAGTAACATACGTCGTTGGGGCGCCG
The DNA here is from genome assembly GCF_040065275.1 of Klebsiella sp. JB_Kp042. Taxonomy (NCBI): domain Bacteria; kingdom Pseudomonadati; phylum Pseudomonadota; class Gammaproteobacteria; order Enterobacterales; family Enterobacteriaceae; genus Klebsiella; species Klebsiella sp. JB_Kp042. The sequence continues at coordinate 29,233 of NZ_JBEAJL010000102.1, read as the reverse complement.
CGCTGGCGGTAGTGATTATCGCCGGGGCCGCCTACTGGTTCTGGCACGATCGTGGAACGAGCGGCAGCGGGACGCCCGCCGCCGGGCAGGGTCCGCAGGGGCCGGGCGGCGCGCGCCATGGTCGCTTTGGCGGCGCGCTGGCGCCGGTGCAAGCCGCCACCGCGACCGAACAAGCGGTGCCGCGCTATCTTACCGGGCTGGGTACCGTGACGGCGGCCAATACCGTCACCGTCCGCAGCCGGGTCGACGGCCAGCTGCTGAGCCTTCACTTCCAGGAGGGGCAGCAGGTCAAAGCCGGCGATCTGCTGGCGCAGATCGACCCCAGCCAGTTTAAGGTGGCCCTCGCCCAGGCGCAGGGTCAGCTGGCGAAAGATAACGCCACCCTGGCCAACGCCCGCCGCGATCTGGCCCGTTACCAGCAGCTGGTGAAAACCAACCTCGTCTCCCGCCAGGAGCTCGACACCCAGCAGTCGCTGGTGGTGGAATCCGCTGGCACCGTAAAGGCCGATGAAGCCGCCGTCGCCAGCGCCCAGCTGCAGCTCGACTGGACGCGCATCACCGCGCCGATTGACGGCCGCGTCGGCTTAAAGCAGGTGGATATCGGCAACCAGATTTCCAGCGGGGATACCACCGGGATTGTGGTTCTCACCCAGACGCACCCGATCGACGTGGTCTTTACCCTGCCGGAAAGCACCATCGCCACGGTGGTGCAGGCGCAGAAAGCGGGCAAAGCGCTCAGCGTCGAAGCCTGGGACCGCACCAATAAGCAGAAAATCAGCGTCGGGGAGCTGCTGAGCCTCGACAACCAGATCGATGCGACCACCGGGACCATCAAGCTGAAGGCGCGCTTTAGCAATCTGGACGACGCCCTGTTCCCCAACCAGTTCGTTAACGCCCGCCTGCTGGTGGATACCCAGCAGAACGCGGTGGTGATCCCTGCCGCCGCCCTGCAGATGGGTAACGAAGGGCATTTTGTATGGGTGCTGAACGATGAGAATAAGGTCAGCAAACACAGCGTCACCCCGGGGATTCAGGACAGCCAGAAAGTGGTGATCAGCGCCGGGCTTTCCGCCGGGGATCGCGTGGTCACCGACGGGATTGACCGCCTGACCGAAGGGGCGAAAGTGGAAGTTGTCACCGCCAGCAGCGGCGAGCAGGCGCAGCCCGCCCCGCGCCAGAGCGGTAAACACGGAGCGCGTTCCTGATGCAGGTGTTACCCCCAGGCCGCACCGGCGGCCCGTCCCGGCTATTTATTATGCGTCCGGTGGCCACCACGCTGCTGATGGTGGCGATCCTGCTGGCCGGGATCATCGGCTACCGTTTTCTGCCGGTCTCCGCCCTGCCGGAGGTCGATTACCCGACCATCCAGGTGGTCACCCTCTATCCGGGCGCCAGCCCGGACGTGGTGACCTCCGCCATCACCGCCCCGCTGGAGCGCCAGTTCGGCCAGATGTCCGGCCTTAAGCAGATGTCCTCCCAAAGCTCCGGCGGCGCCTCGGTCGTCACGCTCCAGTTCCAGCTGACCCTGCCGCTGGACGTCGCCGAGCAGGAAGTGCAGGCGGCCATTAACGCCGCCACCAACCTGCTGCCGAGCGATCTGCCCAACCCGCCGGTCTACAGCAAGGTCAACCCGGCGGATCCGCCGATCATGACCCTCGCCGTCACCTCCTCGGCCATTCCGATGACCCAGGTGGAGGATATGGTGGAGACCCGGGTGGCGCAGAAGATTTCTCAGGTTTCCGGCGTCGGTCTGGTGACCCTCGCCGGCGGCCAACGCCCGGCGGTGCGGGTCAAGCTGAACGCCCAGGCCATCGCCGCCCTCGGCCTGACCAGCGAAACCGTGCGCACCGCCATCACCAGCGCCAACGTCAACTCGGCGAAAGGCAGCCTCGACGGCCCGGCCCGCGCGGTGACGCTTTCCGCTAACGATCAGATGCAGTCCGCTGAGGATTACCGCCGGCTGATTATCGCTTATCAGAACGGGGCGCCGATCCGCCTTGGCGATGTCGCCAGCGTCGAACAAGGCGCAGAGAACAGCTGGCTGGGGGCGTGGGCCAACCAGCAGCGGGCCATCGTGATGAACGTCCAGCGTCAGCCGGGGGCCAACATTATCGACACCGCCGACAGCATTCGCCAGATGCTGCCGCAGCTCACCGAGAGCCTGCCAAAATCGGTGAAGGTGCAGGTTCTTTCCGACCGGACCACCAATATTCGCGCCTCGGTGCGCGACACGCAGTTTGAGCTGATGCTGGCCATCGCCCTGGTGGTGATGATCATCTATCTGTTCCTGCGCAACGTCCCGGCGACCATAATTCCCGGCGTCGCGGTGCCGCTGTCGCTGGTGGGCACCTTCGCGGTGATGGTGTTCCTTGATTTCTCCATCAACAACCTGACGCTGATGGCCCTGACCATCGCCACCGGCTTTGTGGTGGATGACGCCATCGTGGTGATCGAGAACATCTCGCGCTATATCGAAAAAGGCGAGAAACCGCTGGCCGCCGCGCTAAAAGGCGCAGGGGAAATTGGCTTCACCATTATCTCCCTCACCTTCTCGCTGATCGCGGTGCTGATCCCGCTGCTGTTTATGGGCGATATCGTCGGCCGCCTGTTCCGCGAATTCGCCGTCACCCTTGCCGTCGCTATTCTTATCTCGGCGGTGGTCTCCCTGACCCTGACGCCGATGATGTGCGCCCGCATGTTAAGCCACGAATCGCTGCGCAAGCAGAACCGCTTCTCGCGGGCCAGCGAACGCTTCTTCGACCGGGTGATCGCCGTCTATGGCCGCTGGCTGAGCCGGGTGCTGAACCATCCGGGGCTAACGCTCGGCATCGCTCTGAGCACCCTGGCGCTGTCGATCCTCCTGTGGATCTTTATTCCCAAAGGCTTCTTCCCGATTCAGGATAACGGCATTATCCAGGGCACCCTCCAGGCGCCGCAGTCGGTCTCGTTCGCCAGCATGGCCCAGCGCCAGCAGCAGGTTTCCGACATTATCCTCAAGGATCCGGCGGTGGAGAGCCTGACCTCGTTTGTCGGCGTCGACGGCACCAACCCGGCGCTGAACAGCGCCCGCCTGCAGATCAACCTCAAGCCGCTGGATGAACGCGACGACCGCGTTCAGACGGTGATTAGCCGTCTGCAGCAGGCGGTGGCCGGCGTCCCCGGCGTGGCGCTCTATCTGCAGCCGACCCAGGATCTGACCATCGACACCACGGTGAGCCGCACCCAGTACCAGTTCACACTGCAGGCGAACTCCCTCGAGGCGCTGAGCACCTGGGTGCCACCGCTGCTCAGCCTCCTGCAGGCTCAGCCGCAGCTGGCCGACGTCAGTAGCGACTGGCAGGACAAAGGCCTGGCCGCCTACATCAAGGTGGACCGGGACAGCGCCAGCCGCCTCGGCATCTCGATGGCGGACGTCGATAACGCGCTGTACAACGCCTTCGGCCAGCGGCTGATCTCCACCATTTACACCCAGGCGAATCAGTATCGGGTGGTGCTTGAGCAGGATACCGAAGCGACGCCGGGCCTGGCGGCGCTGGATAATATCCGCCTGACCAGCAGCGACGGCGGCATTGTGCCGCTGACCGCCATCGCCACGGTGGAGCAGCGCTTTACCCCGCTGTCGGTGAACCACCTCGATCAGTTCCCGGTGACCACCATCTCGTTTAACGTGCCGGACAACTATTCGCTCGGCGAAGCGGTGGAGGCGATCCTCGCCGCCGAACAGTCGCTGGATTTCCCGACCGATATCCGCACCCAGTTCCAGGGCAGCTCGCTGGCCTTCCAGTCGGCGCTCGGCAGCACCGTCTGGCTGGTCGTTGCCGCGGTAGTGGCGATGTATATCGTGCTGGGGGTGCTGTATGAGAGCTTTATCCATCCGATCACCATTCTCTCCACCCTGCCCACCGCCGGGGTCGGGGCACTGCTGGCGCTGTGGCTGGCGGGCAGCGAGCTGGACGTGATCGCCATCATCGGCATTATTCTGCTGATCGGCATCGTGAAGAAGAACGCCATCATGATGATCGACTTCGCGCTGGCCGCCGAGCGCGAGCAGGGTATGCCGCCGCGGGAGGCGATCTATCAGGCCTGTCTGCTGCGTTTTCGCCCGATCCTGATGACCACCCTCGCCGCTCTGCTCGGCGCCCTGCCGTTGATGCTGAGCACCGGCGTCGGCGCCGAGCTGCGGCGTCCGCTGGGGATCGGCATGGTCGGCGGTCTGATGCTCAGCCAGGTGCTGACCCTGTTCACCACCCCGGTGATCTACCTGCTGTTCGACCGCCTGTCGCTGTATCTGAAGCGTCGCTTCCCGCGTCAGGAAGAGGAGGCGTAAGTGAAGTTTTTCGCCCTCTTCATTTACCGCCCGGTGGCGACGATCCTCATCTCGCTGGCCATCACCCTGTGCGGCATTCTCGGCTTCCGGCTGCTGCCGGTGGCCCCGCTGCCGCAGGTGGATTTCCCGGTGATCATGGTCAGCGCCTCGCTACCGGGGGCCTCGCCGGAGACTATGGCTTCGTCGGTGGCCACCCCGCTGGAGCGCTCCCTGGGGCGGATTGCCGGGGTCAATGAGATGACCTCCTCCAGCTCGCTGGGCAGCACCCGCATCATTCTCGAGTTTAACTTCGACCGCGATATCAACGGCGCGGCGCGCGACGTGCAGGCAGCGATCAACGCCGCGCAAAGCCTGCTGCCGAGCGGGATGCCGAGCCGGCCGACCTACCGCAAAGCCAACCCGTCGGATGCGCCGATCATGATCCTGACGCTGACCTCGGACACCTACTCCCAGGGTGAGCTGTATGATTTCGCCTCCACCCAGCTGGCGCAGACCATCGCGCAGATCGACGGCGTCGGCGATGTCGACGTCGGCGGCAGCTCTCTGCCGGCGGTGCGCGTCGACCTCAACCCGCAGGCGCTGTTTAACCAGGGCGTGTCGCTGGACGCGGTGCGCACCGCCATCAGCGACGCTAACGTGCGCAAACCGCAGGGGGCGCTGGAGGACAGCGCCCACCGCTGGCAGGTGCAGACCAACGATGAGCTGAAGACCGCCGCCGACTATCAGCCGCTGATCGTCCACTACCAGAACGGCGCCGCGGTGCGGCTGGGGGATGTCGCCACCGTCTCGGATTCGGTGCAGGATGTGCGCAACGCCGGGATGACCAACGCCAAACCGGCGATCCTGCTGATGATCCGCAAACTGCCGGAAGCCAATATCATCCAGACGGTGGACAGCATCCGCGCCCGCCTGCCGGAGCTGCAGCAGACCATTCCGGCGGCCATCGATCTGCAGATCGCTCAGGACCGCTCGCCGACTATTCGCGCCTCGCTGGAGGAGGTGGAGCAGACGCTGGTGATCTCGGTGGCGCTGGTGATCCTGGTGGTGTTCCTCTTCCTGCGATCCGGGCGCGCGACGCTGATCCCGGCGGTAGCGGTTCCGGTTTCGCTGATCGGTACCTTCGCCGCCATGTACCTGTGCGGCTTCAGCCTTAACAACCTGTCGCTGATGGCGCTGACCATCGCCACCGGCTTCGTGGTGGATGACGCCATCGTGGTGCTGGAGAATATCTCCCGCCATCTGGAGGCGGGGATGAAACCGCTGCAGGCGGCGCTGCAGGGGAGCCGCGAGGTCGGCTTTACCGTCCTGTCGATGAGCCTGTCGCTGGTGGCGGTGTTTTTGCCGCTGCTGCTGATGGGCGGCCTGCCCGGCCGCCTGCTGCGCGAGTTCGCCGTCACCCTGTCGGTGGCGATCGGCATCTCGCTGGCGGTCTCCCTCACCCTGACGCCGATGATGTGCGGCTGGCTGCTGAAAAGCGGCAAACCCCACCAGCCGACGCGCAACCGCGGCTTTGGCCGCCTGCTGGTGGCCATGCAGGGCGGCTATGGTAAGTCGTTAAAATGGGTGCTGAAGCACAGCCGCCTGACCGGCCTGGTGCTGCTGGGCACCATCGCCCTCAGCGTCTGGCTCTATATCTCGATCCCGAAAACCTTCTTCCCGGAGCAGGACACCGGGGTGCTGATGGGCGGCATTCAGGCCGACCAGAGCATCTCCTTTCAGGCGATGCGCGGCAAGCTGCAGGACTTTATGCAGATCATTCGCGAAGATCCGGCGGTGGATAACGTCACCGGGTTTACCGGCGGCTCGCGGGTCAACAGCGGGATGATGTTTATCACCCTCAAACCGCGCGACCAGCGCCACGAGACGGCGCAGCAGGTGATTGACCGGCTGCGCAAAAAGCTGGCCAACGAGCCCGGGGCCAATCTGTTCCTGATGGCGGTGCAGGATATCCGCGTCGGCGGCCGGCAGTCGAACGCCAGCTATCAGTACACCCTGCTGTCCGATGACCTGTCGGCGCTGCGCGAATGGGAGCCGAAGATCCGCAAAGCGCTGGCGGCGCTGCCTGAGCTGGCGGACGTCAACTCGGATCAGCAGGATAATGGCGCCGAAATGGACCTGGTCTATGACCGGGATACCATGTCGCGCCTTGGCATCAGCGTTCAGGACGCCAACAACCTGCTGAACAACGCCTTCGGCCAGCGGCAAATCTCCACCATCTACCAGCCGCTGAACCAGTATAAAGTGGTGATGCAGGTCGACCCGGCCTATACCCAGGACGTCAGCGCCCTGGATAAGATGTTTGTCATCAACAGCGAGGGCAAGCCGATCCCGCTGGCCTACTTCGCCAAATGGCAGCCGGCCAACGCCCCGCTGTCGGTGAACCACCAGGGGCTGTCGGCGGCGTCCACTATCTCCTTTAACCTGCCCACCGGCCGCTCGCTGTCGGAAGCCAGCGAGGCGATTAACCGCGCGATGACCCAGCTCGGGGTGCCGTCCATCGTACGTGGCTCCTTTGCCGGTACCGCTCAGGTGTTCCAGCAGACCATGAACGCGCAGGTGATCCTGATCCTCGCGGCCATCGCCACGGTCTATATCGTGCTGGGGATGCTCTACGAGAGCTATGTGCATCCGTTGACCATCCTTTCGACGCTGCCCTCCGCCGGGGTGGGCGCGCTGCTGGCGCTGGAGATATTCGATGCCCCGTTCAGCCTCATCGCCCTTATCGGGATCATGTTATTAATTGGCATCGTGAAGAAAAACGCCATCATGATGGTTGATTTTGCCCTTGAGGCGCAGCGCACCGGCAACCTGACGCCGGAAGAGGCGATTTTCCAGGCCTGCCTGCTGCGTTTCCGGCCGATTATGATGACCACCCTCGCCGCGCTGTTCGGCGCCCTGCCGCTGGTGCTCTCCGGCGGCGACGGCTCCGAGCTGCGCCAGCCGCTGGGGATCACCATCGTCGGCGGTCTGGTGATGAGCCAGCTGTTAACGCTCTACACCACGCCGGTGGTCTATCTTTTCTTTGACCGTTTGCGGCTGCGTTTTTCGCGTCATTCCACTCAACCGGTAAGCGAATAAGATGACAGACCTCCCGGCCAGCGTGCGCTGGCAGCTATGGATAGTGGCGTTCGGCTTCTTTATGCAGTCGCTGGACACCACCATCGTCAATACCGCCCTCCCCTCGATGGCCAAAAGCCTCGGGGAGAGTCCGCTGCATATGCATATGATCATCGTCTCCTATGTCCTGACGGTGGCGGTGATGCTCCCGGCCAGCGGCTGGCTGGCCGACCGGGTCGGGGTGCGCAATATTTTCTTTACCGCCATCGTGCTGTTTACCGCCGGATCGCTGTTTTGCGCCCAGGCCAGCACCCTCGACCAGCTGGTGATGGCCCGGGTGCTGCAGGGGGTCGGCGGCGCAATGATGGTGCCGGTCGGCCGCCTGACGGTGATGAAGATCGTCCCGCGCGATCAGTACATGGCGGCGATGACCTTCGTTACTCTGCCGGGGCAGGTCGGCCCCCTGCTCGGCCCGGCGCTGGGCGGGGTGCTGGTGGAGTACGCCTCCTGGCACTGGATCTTCCTTATTAACATCCCGGTGGGGATCGTCGGGGCCATCGCCACCCTCTGCCTGATGCCCAACTACACCATGCAGACCCGGCGCTTCGATCTCGCCGGCTTTGTGCTGCTGGCGGCCGGGATGGCGACCCTGACCCTGGCCCTGGACGGCCAGAAAGGGCTCGGCATATCGACACGCTGGCTGGCGGGACTGGTGGCCATCGGCCTCGCCGCCCTGCTGCTGTACCTGTGGCATGCCCGCGGTAACGCCCGGGCGCTGTTCAGCCTCAACCTGTTTCGCAACCGCACCTTCTCCCTTGGCCTCGGCGGCAGCTTCGCCGGGCGCATCGGCAGCGGCATGCTGCCGTTTATGACCCCGGTGTTTCTGCAGATCGGCCTCGGCTTTAGCCCCTTCCACGCCGGGCTGATGATGATCCCGATGGTGCTCGGCAGCATGGGGATGAAGCGGATCGTGGTCCAGGTGGTCAACCGCTTCGGCTATCGTCGGGTGCTGGTCGCCAGCACTCTGGGCCTGGCGGCGGTCAGCCTGCTGTTTATGTTTAGCGCCCTGGCGGGCTGGTATTATGTGCTGCCGCTGATCCTGTTTCTGCAGGGGATGATCAACGCCAGCCGCTTCTCCTCGATGAATACCCTGACCCTGAAAGATCTCCCCGACGATCTGGCCAGCAGCGGCAACAGTCTGCTGTCGATGGTGATGCAGTTGTCGATGAGTATTGGCGTGACCATCGCCGGGCTGCTGCTGGGGCTGTACGGCCAGCAGCATCTGAGCCTCGACGCCGCCGGCACCCATCAGGTCTTTCTCTATACCTATCTGAGCATGGCGGCGATCATCGCCCTGCCAGCGCTCATCTTTTCCCGGGTACCGGCTGACGTCGGCAGTAATACCGTCATTCGTCGACGCAACAGGAGTGGATCGTGAAATTTTGGCGCCCGGGCATTACCGGCAAGCTGTTCCTCGCTATTTTCGCCACCTGCATCGTGCTGCTGATCAGCATGCACTGGGCGGTGCGCATCAGTTTCGAACGCGGGTTTATCGATTACATCAAGCGCGGCAATGAGCAGCGGTTAACCATGCTCAGCGACGCGCTGAGCGAGCAGTATGCCCAGCACGGCAGCTGGGCGTTTCTGCGCAACAACGACCGCTTTATCTTCCAGCTGCTGCGCACCTTCGAACGGGATAATGACGACCGCTCGCCGCCGGGGCACGCCATGAAGCCGGGGGCGATGGACGCGCCGGACGCCGGTCCGGACGGGCCGCCGCCGGATGGCCCCCCTGACGGCCCGCGCCCGAGGCCGGAAATGCCGCCCCACGGCTGGCGCACCATGTTCTGGGTGGTCGATCAGTCTGGCCGCGTGCTGGTGGGCCCCCGCGAGCGCGTGCCGGAGGACGGCAGCCAGCGCAGCATTATGGTCAACGGCGTGGAGGTAGGCAGAGTGATCGCCTCGCCGGTGGAAAGGCTAACCCGCAATACCGACATTAACTTCGACCGGCAGCAGAAGCGCACCAGCTGGCTGATCGTTGCCCTTGCCACCCTGCTTGCCGCGCTGGCCACCTTCCCGCTGGCCCGCGGCCTGCTGGCGCCGGTGAAGCGGCTGGTGGAAGGCACCCATAAGCTGGCGGCGGGCGACTTTTCCACCCGCGTGACGGTGACCGGCGGCGATGAGCTCGGCCGCCTGGCGCAGGATTTTAACCAGCTCGCCAGCACCCTGGAGCGCAACCAGCAGATGCGTCGCGATCTGATGGCCGACATCTCCCATGAACTGCGTACCCCGCTGGCGGTGCTGCGCGGCGAACTGGAGGCGATTCAGGACGGGGTCCGGCGCTTCACTCCGGAGTCCATTCCCTCCCTGCAGGCCGAGGTCGCCACCCTCACCAAGCTGGTGGACGACCTTCACCAGCTGTCGATGTCCGATGAGGGCGCGCTGGCCTACCAGAAAACCTCGCTGGATATCATCACCCTGCTGGAGGTGGCCGCAGGCGCGTTTCGCGAGCGCTTCGCCGGCCGGCAGCTGAGCATTCAGGTGTCGCTCCCGGAGCAGGCGATGATCTTCGGCGACCGCGACCGCCTGATGCAGCTCTTCAACAATCTGCTGGAGAACAGCCTGCGCTATACCGACAGCGGCGGCAGCCTGCACATTACCGCCCGCCGCAGCGGACGGATGCTGGTGATCGACTTCGCCGACAGCGCCCCCGGGGTCAGCGATGAGCAGCTGGCCCGCCTGTGCGAACGCTTTTATCGGGCGGAAGGATCGCGCAACCGCGCCAGCGGCGGCTCCGGCCTCGGGCTGGCGATTTGCCTCAATATCGTAGCGGCCCACGGCGGCGCCCTGCGCGCCGACCATTCGCCTTTTGGCGGGGTTAGCATTAAAGTTGAGTTACCTCTGGAACATGATTTACCGAGAGACGTATGACTGAATTGCCTGTAGATGAAAACACCCCGCGCATTCTGATCGTGGAAGATGAACCCAAGCTCGGCCAGCTGCTGATTGATTATCTGCAGGCCGCCGGCTATGCGCCTACGCTGATTAACCATGGCGACAAGGTCCTGCCCTACGTTCGGCAGACCCCGCCGGATCTGATCCTGCTGGATCTGATGCTGCCCGGCACCGACGGCCTGACGCTGTGCCGGGAAATCCGCCGCTTCTCCGACGTTCCGGTGGTGATGGTGACGGCGAAAATCGAAGAGATCGACCGCCTGCTGGGGCTGGAGATCGGCGCCGACGACTATATCTGCAAGCCCTACAGCCCGCGGGAAGTGGTCGCCCGGGTGAAAACCATTCTCCGCCGCTGCAAGCCGCAGCGCGACCTGCAGGCGCTGGACGCCCAGAGCCCGCTGATTGTCGACGAGGGGCGTTTTCAGGCCTCATGGCGCGACAAGCTGCTGGACCTCACCCCCGCCGAGTTCCGGCTGCTGAAAACCCTCTCCCAGGAGCCGGGGAAGGTCTTCTCCCGCGAACAGTTGCTCAACCATCTGTATGACGACTATCGGGTAGTGACCGACCGCACCATCGACAGCCACATCAAGAACCTGCGGCGCAAACTGGAGGCGCTGGACGCCGAACAGTCGTTTATCCGCGCCGTATACGGCGTTGGCTATCGCTGGGAAGCGGACGCCTGCCGGCTGGCGTAGTTAGCCTTTTCCCGGCTCGCGCTGCGCTTAGCCGGGCTACACGTTCACCGCCGTCTGCAATCCGTAGCCCGGGTAAGGCGTTTACGCCGCAACCCGGGGGAATTCCATAGAGCCTATCCCACCAGGCGTTATTAGTGCTGTCAGTATGAGCACTGCCCAGGTTCAAAATGGCAAACAAATTAGCCATGCTGAAAGATACCCATCTGATATTTACTCCCCTTCACCGCGGCGCTACAATGCCCGCCCTTAATGTGGGGACACTCCCCCAACTCGCCGCACCGGGTGCGGCGAATCTGACCTGTCATCAGAACGAGAACACCATGTTTAAACCAGAACTCCTTTCCCCGGCGGGAACGCTGAAGAATATGCGTTACGCTTTCGCCTATGGCGCCGATGCCGTTTATGCCGGCCAGCCGCGCTACTCGCTGCGCGTGCGTAACAACGAATTCAATCACGAAAATCTGCAGCTCGGCATCAATGAAGCCCACGCGCTGGGTAAAAAATTCTATGTGGTGGTCAACATCGCCCCGCATAACGCCAAGCTGAAAACGTTTATTCGCGATCTGAAGCCGGTGGTGGAGATGGGTCCGGACGCGCTGATCATGTCCGATCCGGGTTTAATCATGCTGGTGCGGGAAAACTTTCCGGATATGCCGATCCATCTTTCGGTGCAGGCCAACGCTGTCAACTGGGCGACGGTCAAATTCTGGCAGCAGATGGGGCTGACCCGCGTGATCCTGTCGCGTGAACTGTCGCTGGATGAAATCGAAGAAATTCGCCGCCAGGTGCCGGAGATGGAAATTGAGATTTTCGTCCACGGCGCGCTGTGCATGGCCTACTCCGGCCGCTGCCTGCTCTCCGGGTATATCAACAAGCGCGACCCGAACCAGGGAACCTGCACCAACGCCTGCCGCTGGGAATATAACGTGGCGGAAGGCAAAGAGGACGACGTCGGCAACATCGTCCACAAATATGAGCCGATCCCGGTACAGACGGTGGAGCCAACCCTCGGCATCGGCGCGCCGACCGATAAAGTCTTTATGATCGAGGAAGCCAAACGCCCGGGCGAGTACATGACCGCCTTCGAGGACGAGCACGGCACCTACATCATGAACTCGAAAGATCTGCGGGCTATCGCCCACGTTGAGCGTCTGACCCAGATGGGCGTTCACTCGCTGAAGATCGAAGGCCGCACCAAATCCTTCTATTACTGCGCGCGCACCGCTCAGGTTTACCGCAAGGCGATCGACGACGCTGCCGCCGGCAAACCGTTTGATACCAGCCTGCTGGAAACGCTGGAAGGGCTGGCCCATCGCGGGTACACCGAAGGCTTCCTGCGCCGCCATACCCATGACGATTATCAGAACTACGAGTACGGCTACTCCCTCTCCGAGCGCCAGCAGTTTGTCGGCGAATTTACCGGGGAGCGTAACGGCCCGCTGGCGGCTGTGGCGGTCAAAAATAAGTTCAGCGTTGGCGACAATCTGGAACTGATGACCCCGCAGGGTAACGTCAACTTCACCCTCGAGCATATGGAAAATGGCAAAGGCGAAGCCATGCCGGTGGCCCCGGGCGACGGCTATACCGTATGGTTGCCTGTGCCGGATGACCTGCCCCTGCAGTATGCGCTGCTGATGCGCAACTTTACTGGTCAGACAACCAGAAATCCACACGGTAACTAGTTAATTTGCGTTATTTTTTCACGATGTAAGGATATTAGAATCGGATCACATACCGTTTCGATCGAAACAGGTATCATCCATTTCGCTGAAAAACATAACCCATAAATGCTAGTTGTACCAGGAACCACCTCCTTAGCCTGCGTAATCTCCCTTACGCGGGCTTATTTTTTTGTCTCTCCTCCGGCCTTCGCTGGCGTCATGCGGTACACTTTATGCAACATTGAGCAATAAAGGTTCCCTTGATGATGTCTACGTTTACTGCCAGCTTACTGATCCTTAACGGCAAAGGTGCCAATGAACCGCAGCTACGCGAGGCGGTTAACCTGTTGCGTGACGAAGGGATCGATATTCACGTCCGCGTCACCTGGGAAAAGGGCGATGCCGTACGGTTTATCGATGAAGCCCTGCAGCTGAACGTTGAAACGGTGATCGCCGGCGGCGGCGACGGCACCATTAATGAAGTGGCGACGGCGCTGGTGGAGCGCGGCAGCAGGATGGCGCTGGGGATTTTACCGCTGGGCACGGCCAACGACTTCGCCACCAGCGTCGGTATTCCGCAGGATCTGGCCAGCGCCCTGAAGCTGGCGATCGTCGGCCGCGATGTGCCGATTGATATCGCCCGGGTTAATGATAAGACCGGCTTTATTAATATGGCGACCGGCGGGTTCGGCACCCGGATCACCACCGAAACGCCGGAAAAACTCAAAGCCGCGCTCGGCGGTGTCTCTTATTTAATCCACGGCCTGATGCGCATGGATACCCTGAAGCCGGACCGCTGCGAGATCCGCGGGGAGAACTTTCACTGGCAGGGCGATGCGCTGGTCATCGGCATCGGCAACGGCCGCCAGGCGGGCGGCGGCCAGCAGCTGTGTCCGGAGGCGTTGATTAACGATGGCCTGCTGCATCTGCGCATTTTCACCGGCGAAGAGCTGATCCCTGCCCTCTTCAGCACCCTGGCGAATCCGGAAAACTCGCCGAATATTGTCGACGGCGTCTCCTCGTGGTTTGAGATCACCGCCCCTCATGAGATGACGTTTAACCTCGACGGCGAACCGCTGACCGGCAAAACTTTCCGCATGGAGCTGTTACCGGCAGCCCTGCGCTGCCGGCTGCCGCCCGACTGCCCGCTGTTGCGCTGAGGCGGACAGGCGCCCATCGCCCGGCGGCGCTGCGCTTGCCGGGCCTGTGGTCCGCGGCTCTCATGCAGCACGGATAAGCGCCGCGCCAGCCGGGTGGGTCAATGTAGGCCGGGTCAGGCGTCAGCCGCCACCCGGCAAAACACCGGTTCGGCACAGCTCCCCTGCCTCCGAGGGTGTTAAAGCTATAAATGGGGCGTGAGCGCAGAGAAGAGATTAACCGACCAGCTACATCCCGGGAATGTCTGCGCCCACAAATGGTTGACTTAAACCGCCGCCTCTGGCTCGGCGGTGAGGGCTTCCAGCAGTTCAGGCAGCGCCCGGTAACGGCCCACGGCGGCCTGAAAACGCGCGTGCTGGCTATCTTCGGCAATCACCACCGTAGGAATACCCGCGGCCTGAGCCGCGCAAAAGCCGTTGAAGCTGTCTTCGATCACCAGGCACCGGCTGGCGTCGAGATTAAGCTTATCCAACGTCGTCAGATACACCGCCGGATGCGGCTTGCCCTGCGCTTCTTCATCCGCGCTGCAAATCACATCAAAATAGTGCCACAGCGAGAGCTTGTTCAGCACGGCGGCGATAACCTGCCGGGACGAGGAGGTGGCGAGCGCAATGTTATAACCGGCATGGCGAAAATAGCGTAACGCCTCATGCACCCCGCGCATCGGCTCACCTTCGGCGGCGATCAGGCCGGTAATGCGCTGCAATATGGCGTCTTCCAGCAGCGACGGGGCAACGTTAAGCTGAAAATAGCGGCACCATGTGCGGGCAATTTCGTCGAGGCGCTTGCCTTTGGTCAGGGTTTCACACTCAGCCACGCTCGCCGTTGCCCCCCACTGCGCAAGGGCCTCGATTTGCGCCTGCCGCCACAGGCTTTCGGAATCAATAATCACGCCATCCATGTCAAAAATCACTGCCTGAATACTCATCATTCACCTCATTAAGGCTGGCATGCCTGGCACGCCAGCCGCATCACCTTAAGAGAACTCCACCTGCTCGCTGGCCGGCGCTTCCTTGTGGGAAAATCCCGGCTGCTCGACGCGGATAAACGCACAGAGGAAAAAGGCCACCACGTACAATGCGGTATAGGCGATGACGACCCCAATGGTGCTGAAGAACGGCAGCAGCACCACGGCGATCGCCGGGGCGAGAAAGTTCGACATCCCCGCCGACAGGTTATACACCGAAATCGCCGCGCCTTTGTGCTTCGGCTCCAGCGCCGGGAACACGGCGGCCAGCGGCACGAAGGCGGCGACAAAGATCCCCAGGGCGATGGCCGGGATCAGCGCCATCGCAAAGCTGTGGCCGAAGTGCTGAGGGATGTAGTAAAACGCCAGGCTGGAGAGCGCCATCCCGATGCAGCCAAACCAGCGCACCACCTTCATCCAGCCCAGTTTTTCGCCCAGAATGCCCCACAGCACGTTAGAGAAAATGGTGGTGAAGAAGAAGACCGCCCACACCTGGAGCCATTCTGAGGTGGTGAAGCCCAGCTCATCGACGAACATCATCGGCATAATCACCGCAAAACCGAACAGCGAGAGCGTATTGATAATTCGCACCATGCTCGACAGCAGAATATTGCGGTTGGTATAGAGCAGCGTCGCGGCGCGGCCCAGCTCGGCAAACTTCTCGCGGGTGGTCAGGTTCTGCATATGCTGCGGCGTTTTAATATGGCGCAGGGAAGCCAGCGCAATCACGCCCCCGGTAACGCAGAAGGCCAGCGCCAGCCACAGGGTGCCCATTTCGCCAATGTGCGGAATGGTGAAACTCGGAATATAGCTGCCGAAGACGCCGATGCCGATGGAATAGACCGCCCAGAACCAGCCGATGGCCGAGCTGGCGTTGTCGCTTTTGACGTTATGGACAATCGCCACGATAAACGAGTAGAGGAATAGCGGATACGCGAAGCCGCGAATGCCGTAGAAAACCAGGATCAGCGCATAGTTGGCGTGACCGAGGCCGAAAACGAGGAACAGCACGTGGAATACGCACCACAGCACGAAGCCAATCATCATGGTTTTCAGCGGCGTAATAATTTCCGCCACCACGCCGGAAATCCACGCCGACAGCGCGGCGGCCAGGCCATAGAGGGTAAAGGCAAAGGAGGCCTCCGCCGGGGAGAATCCGAGCGCTTTGATATAGTGCGAGAGAAAGGCTAATTCAAAACCGTCGCCGGTCATAAATACGGCAATGGCGATGTATCCCCAGAGCAGGTTCAGGGGTAAACCGAGCCACTGTTTATTATTGATAGACATAATGACCTCGTTTTCAGGGTACAGGAGGCCGCTCCGGTCAGTTCACCGGAGCGGTTATGGTGATAAAAATTAATGCTGCCGATAATGCAGATCGTTTAAATACAGGGCCTTAAACTGCGCGTAGCGTTGCATCAGGGTGTGGTGGCGAACGGGATCCGCACGCCAGGTCTGCCACACTTCCGGTTTTTCACATACCGCGGCAACCGGTTTGCCCGCCGCCAGGCAGGCCAGCCGCGCCGCGCCCAGCGCGCCTCCGGTCTCTCCGCCTTTGTGGGTCACCACCGGCATAGCGAGAATATCGGCCAGCAGCTGGGCCCAGAACGGACTGCGGGCGCCCCCGCCCACCAGCGAGCACTGCGCGATCGGCGTCCCGCTCTCTTTCAATACCTGCAGGCCGTCGTTGATGCCAAAGCTCACCCCCTCCAGCACCGCGTAGCCGAGCTGGGCGCGCAGGCTGGAGTGGGTCATACCCCAGAACATGCCGCGAGCGTCAGGATCGTTATGCGGGGTACGTTCCCCGGAGAGATAGGGCAGGAAGAACGGCGCGTTGGCTTTCTCCTCCTCGCTTAGCTCGGCAATCTCCGTCAGCAGCGCCACCTCCGTGGTGCCGGTCAGGCGGCAGAACCACTGCAAACAGCTGGCGGCGCTGAGCATCACGCTCATCTGATGCCACAGGTTCGGCAGAACGTGACAAAACGCATGGACTGCCGACTGCGGCGCCGGACGATAGGCGTCGGTTACCACAAACAGCACCCCGGAGGTGCCGAGCGAAATAAACGCATCCCCCGGCGAGACCGCGCCGACGCCAATGGCGCTGACCGCGTTATCGCCGCCGCCCCCGGCCACCACCACCGAGGCGTTCAGCCCCCAGCGTTCGGCCACCTGCGGGTCAAGGGTGGCGGAAACCTCGCAGCCTTCCACCAGCGTCGGCATCTGGCTGCGCGACAGACCGCACTTGTCCAGCAGCGCATCGGACCAGTCGCGCTTAGCCACGTCCAGCCACAGCGTCCCGGCGGCGTCCGACATATCGGAGACTTTCTTCCCGGTCATCCGGTAGCGCAGATAATCCTTCGGCAGCAGCACCGTGGCGGTGTGCTGAAAGTTTTGCGGCTCGTGACGACGCACCCACAGCAGCTTCGGCGCGGTAAAGCCGGGCATCGCCAGGTTGCCCGCCACCTGATGCAGCTCCGGCGCCATCTCCTCCAGCTCAGCGCACTCTGTGGCGCAGCGGGTGTCGTTCCACAGAATGGCCGGACGGATCGTCTCCCCTTTTTCATCCAGCAACACCGCGCCGTGCATTTGTCCGGAGAGGCCAATCGCCTTGACGGCCTGCCAGTGCTGGGCGCATTTTTCCCGCAGCGTGGCCATCAGATACTCCGTCGCCTCCCACCATAACTCCGGCGACTGTTCTGACCAGTGCGGATGAGGCCGCTGAATGCTCAGCGGCGCGCTATGGCTGGCGATAACCTGATTGTTCTCATCAATGACCAGCGCTTTGACTTCCGATGTGCCAAGATCGATACCCAGATACATAGCCACCTCTTATTTAATCAGCGTGTAAACGGCGGCGACTTTCTCGCGCATCAGCGCCAGGAAATCCGCGTTGTCGGCCAGGTCACCAAACAGGGCTTTATCGCGGGCGAAGACAGCCAGCGGATCCTGAGCCTCATACATCTCATGCACCGCCTGCTCATCCAGGATGCCGTCCTGGTACTGATACGGCAGGGTTCCCTTATGCCACTGCTCCATAAAGACGAAGAACAGCGCCGGCAGCATGGCGGTCGCTTCCGGGCGGACGCCGCGCTGATAGCACTCCTGCAGGGTTGGGGCGATCATCGCCGGAATTTTCGAGAAACCGTCGGCGGCGACGCGCTGGTTGGTGTCCTGGATATGCGGGTTGGTAAAGCGCTTGAGCACCACATCGCGGTAGGTCGGCAAATCAATGCCGTTATCGCCCAGGCATGGGATCACATCTTCCGTGACGTAGCGGTCGGCAATGGCGTAGATAACATCGGTGAGCGTGCTTTCGTGAATATACTGCTGGCCGATTAAGGTCCCCGCCCACGCAATGCAGCTGTGCGACGCGTTCAGGATGCGGATTTTCGCCTCTTCATACGGGATAACCGACTCGACCATCTCCACGCCGACCGCTTCCAGGTTCGGGCGGGCATCGCGGAAATTGTTCTCCACCACCCACTGGATAAAGGTCTCGCCCATGACCGGCGCCTTATCGTCAATGCCGGTTTGCGCTTTGATACGGGCCGGCAGATCGGCCGCCGGACGCGGGGTGATGCGGTCCACCATGGTGTTCGGACAGGTGGTATTGGCCGCCATCCAGTCAATCACCGCCTGTTTGCCGGTAAGTTGCAGGAACTCCACCATCCCGTCGTGGAAGCGCTCGCCGTTATGACGCACGTTGTCGCAGTTGAGCAGGGTCAGCGGCCCGGCGTTGTCCGCCATGCGCTTTTCCAGAATTCGCGCGAGGGTGCCGTAAATGGTTTTGCATTCGCCTTTCAGGTCAGCCTGCAGATCGGGGTTGCTGGTTTCCAGTTGATGGCGGGTATTCAGGTAGTACCCCCCTTCCGTCACGGTAAAGGCGATAACTTTGGTTTGCGGGTTGGCCCCTTCGTTAATCAGCGGCTGCAGCCCGGCCTGCCACGGCAGCAATTTCTGAATTGAGGTGATCTCTTCATATTCACGCTCCCCTTCCGGGCTGACGGTCTCCAGGACGTAACGTCCGCCCTGCGCCGTCAGCGCCTGCACCACCTGCTCGGCGTCATTGCGAATATTGCCCGCCGCGATGCGCCAGCGCTTATCGCCGGAAGCGATCAGACGATGCAGATACCACGCCTGATGCGCGCGATGAAAAGAACCCAGACCGATATGAAGCCATGTGAATTGATTGTTCATGTTCTGCTCTCCTTGAGTGGATGGCGCCACTGTAATTGATCATTTGACCAAAATAAGAGCCACGGATCACAAAAGAGCAATTACCCATTTAAATTACAAATGACCAGTAAAGAGCAAAAGCTTGCCAGTTATGGCAACCACGGCGAGAATGCGGATATTCGCCGGGCCAATTGCGCGCCCTGGCCAGCAACTTAGGGCGGGAAACCATGAGTAAAGAAGACGATATCCGGTTGGATCAGAAGGTGCGTGCCGCATGGATGTACTACATCGCCGGCCAGAATCAGAGCGAGATCGCCAGCCAGTTGGGCACCTCCAGACCGGTGGTGCAACGGCTGATCGCCGCCGCGAAAGAAGAAGGGATTGTGTCGATTAATCTGCACCATCCGGTGGCGAACTGCCTCGATTATGCGCAGTTGTTGCAGGAAAAGTACCGGCTTCTCGAATGCAATGTGGTCCCCGCCTTTAGCGAAGAGAGTACCCTCGACAGCGTATCGTTTGGCTGCTATCAGCTGATGGCTCGCTATCTGCAGGATGATAAAGAGAAAATCATCGGCCTGGGCTCGGGCCTGACCCTGAAAAAAGCGCTGCAGCGCATCGATTTCGACAGCCTGAATACCCGCTGCGTGGCGCTGATCAGCGCCATGGACGCCGACGGGCAGTGCAACTATTACGATGATGTCCCGCTGTTGCTCACCCGCAAAATTAAGGCCAAGTACTATCAGTGGCCTGCGCCGCGCTACGCCCAGACCGCGGATGAGTATGAGATGTGGTGCACCAATCGCTTATTCCGCAGCGTCTCTGGCGTCGCCCGGGAGGCGGATGTGATTTTTGTCGGTATTGCTCCGCTGGGCACGCAAAGTCCCATCTTTAAAGACGGCTTTATCAATCAGGCGCAGATGGATGAGCTGACCGCCCGCGGCGGCATCGGGGAGATCCTCGGGCGGTTTATCGATGCAGAAGGCGAGGTGGTAGACAGCGAGATCAACCGCATGATCACCAGCTATGATATCCGCCAGAACCACTGCCCGCGGATTGCCGCGGCCTGTGGAGAATACAAACGACCGGCGATCCTGGCCGCCCTTAAAGGCGGCTGGATCAACGGTCTGGTGACCGATGAACATACCGCGCGCTGGCTGCTGACGCGCTAACGGCAATCAGCAGACGGCGACTCAGCTACTGCTCATCAATCGCGGCGGAATTTCAATCCGCTGCTGGCTGGCTTCGCCGGCGTCAATAATCGAAAAAACAGCGTCCAGCATCGCCGGTACGTCCTGCTGCACCATGTCGATATCGTGCCCCAGCAGATAGACAAACGGATCCCAGTCGAAGCAGCCCATCGGCGGCTGCTCGCTGCCGGTCAGCCCCACCTGCGACAGCCAGCGCACAACCCCTTCGAGGGATATCGTCGAGTTAACAAATATCCCCTGCAATAGCGTCTTCGCGCTGCCAAACCGCTCCTGCAGGCAGGCCTCAACGTGACCTTTCGAATAGCCGGGAGCCAGAATATTCGCCTGCGGCACGCGCAGCCCCTGCTCGTGATGCGCATCGTGAAAGCCGCGTAAGCGCTCGCTGGTGTTATGGTCGTTGCTGCGCCCGCCGATGAAGGTCAGCGGCGCCAGCTCTCCCCGACGGCGGGCGCTATTAGCGAGGATCTTGTGGGTCAGCGCTTTCGCGCCGCCGTAGTTATCTGAAATCACCGACGGAGAGAGAGACCCCGGCAGGTCGAGATTGATCGTGGGCACGCCCGCCTGCTGGCACTGCGCGGAGATTTTATCCGGATTGGTCGCCCCGGTCGCGATCACCCAGTCAACCTGCCAGGAGAGCATCGCTTTTACCGCTTCGAGCTCCAGATCCGGGCTTCGGCGCGTACAGGTGATAATCGGCAGCAGGCCACGCTCGCGGGCCATCTCCTCAAAGCGTTCGGCGACGGAGCCGAAGTAGCGGTTATCGTATTTGGGGATAATCATGCCAATGACGTGTGATTTTTTACTGCGCAGCATGCTGGCCTGGCGGTTAATCGCATAGCCCTGCTCCTCAGCAATCCGTGTCACCTTTTCGGCAAGCTTTGCGCTGATGCGGCGTTTTTTCCAGTTGCCGTTGAGGATTGCGCTCACCGCGCTCGCCGAAACGCCGGAAAGCTCCGCCAGGTCGTAAATCGTTATCTTCTTCATTTTTCCAACTTGCGTCACAAAATCATGTCGCTGTTAATTTCCCCACTTGCTCAATCGATGAAGCGAGAGCAACATAGCTTCATCGATTGAGCATCCATTTCACGCCAGGAAGTACGCGCGCATACCGCCTTAACATGCCAGCAAGCCTGAATAATGATGCTGATATTCAATAGGTTACCATGTTTTTGTCCATCACCTCGAACGCGATGCCCTCGGGTTCGATAGTTGCAACCAGACACGGCAAAGGATTATAAAATGAACCACTCTGTCTCCTCTATGAATACTTCCCTCAGCGGTAAAGTCGCCGCGATCACCGGCGCGGCGTCCGGTATCGGCCTCGAGTGCGCGAGGACCCTGCTGGGAGCTGGCGCAAAAGTGGTGCTTATCGACCGCGAAGGCGAAAAGCTCAACAAACTGGTCGCCGAACTAGGCGAAAACGCCTTCGCTCTGCAGGTGGATCTGATGCAGGCGGACCAGGTCGATAACCTTCTGCAGGGCATTTTGCAGCTCACCGGGCGTCTCGATATCTTCCACGCCAACGCCGGGGCCTATATCGGCGGGCCGGTGGCCGAGGGCGACCCGGACGTCTGGGACCGCGTGCTGCACCTCAACATCAACGCCGCCTTCCGCTGCGTGCGTAGCGTCCTGCCGCATCTGATCGCGCAAAAGTCCGGGGATATTATATTCACCAGCTCCATCGCGGGCGTGGTGCCGGTGATCTGGGAGCCTGTCTATACCGCGTCGAAATTCGCCGTGCAGGCGTTTGTACATACGACTCGTCGCCAGGTGGCGCAGTATGGCGTGCGCGTCGGCGCCGTACTACCGGGCCCGGTGGTGACCGCTCTGCTGGACGACTGGCCAAAAGCCAAAATGGATGAAGCGCTGGCCAACGGCAGTTTGATGCAGCCGATTGAAGTGGCGGAGTCAGTGCTGTTTATGGTGACGCGTTCGAAAAACGTCACCGTACGCGACATTGTGATCCTGCCGAACAGCGTGGATCTCTGATCCGTAACCAGCCTGTGAGAGGATGTGATGCAAAACGATACGCAAAACATTATTGGTGTGGATGTCGGTTCGGGCAGTGCGCGCGCCGGGGTATTCAATCTGCGGGGCGAGCTTCTCGCCCACGCGACCCGGGAAATTACCCTCTTTCGCAGCGCCGGAAACAGGGTGGAGCAGTCGAGCCGTGAGATCTGGCAGGCGGTGTGCTACTGCATTAAAACCGCCGTGGCCAGCGCCGGCGTCCCGCCGTCATCGATCGCCGGGATCGGCTTCGATGCCACCTGTTCGCTGGTGGTGATTGGCGATAACGACGCGCCGCTGGCGGTCGGGCCTTCCGACGATCCGGACCGCAATATTATCGTCTGGATGGATCATCGCGCCACCGGGCAGGCGGAAAAGATCAACGCGACGGGCCACCCGGTGCTGCAGTACGTTGGCGGCAAAATTTCGCCGGAGATGGAAACGCCGAAAATTCTGTGGTTGAAGGAGAATCGCCCGCACATCTATCAGCAGGCGCGCCACTTCTTCGACCTCGCTGATTACCTTACCTGGCGCTCAACCGGCGATGAAGCCCGCTCGGTCTGCACTGTGACCTGTAAATGGACCTACCTGGCGCATGAACAACGCTGGGATGCCGGCTACTTCCGCCAGATTGGCCTCGAAGAGCTGGCGGATGAAGATTTTGTCCGCATCGGCCAACGGATTGTCGAACCTGGAACCCCCTGCGGCGACGGTCTTTGCGCCACGGCGGCAGAGGAGATGGGACTGCCGATCGGTACGCCGGTGGCGGTGGGGATGATTGACGCCCACGCGGGCGGCATCGGCACCGTCGGGGTACTTAACGGCGCGGTCAACAATATGGCCTACGTCTTCGGCACCTCCTCCTGCACCATGACCACCACTGAGGAAGCGGTGTTCGTCCCCGGCGTCTGGGGCCCATACTATTCGGCGATGGTGCCTGGCTACTGGCTGATTGAAGGCGGACAAAGCGCCGCCGGCGCGGCTATCGACCAGCTGCTGAGCTTCCATCCGGCGGCGGCGGAGGCTCGCGAGCAAGCGAAAGCGGCGGGCATCCCTCTGCCGGTCTGGCTGGCGGATCGCGTACTGGCGCAGACGGCTTCTCCTTCTGAGGCGGTAACGCTGGCCGCCGGTCTGCACGTGGTGCCCGAATTTCTCGGTAACCGCGCGCCGCTTGCCGACCCACACGCGAAAGCGCTGATTGCCGGGCTGGGGATGGAGCGGGACCTGGATAACCTGACCGCGCTATACGTTGCCGGATTATGCGGGATTGGCTATGGCCTGCGACAGATCCTCGACGCCCAGCGCGCCTGCGGGATTGAGAGTGAAAATATCATCATCAGCGGCGGGGCCGGACAGCATCCGCTGGTGCGTCAGCTGCTGGCCGACGCCTGCGGCGTTAGCGTCGTGAGCACCGTCAGCAGCGAGCCGGTGCTGTTAGGCTCCGCCATCCTCGGCGCGGTGGCGGGCAGAGTCGCGGCTTCGCTGCCGGAGGCCATGAAGCAATTCACTCAGGTGGATGCCACCTATCACAGCGAGACTGCGTTTAGCTCGTTACATCAGCGCAGATATGAGGCCTATAAGGCGCTACAACAGGCCGGCAGGCTGATTCGCGAATAACATCCCTCTTTTTTTAATAACAATAATGCTCCGCTGCTGTGCAGCGGAGACACTCATCTGCACTCTGAAATCGAGGTCAACATGTCCGTAAATAACAAACAGTGGTATGGTCTACCGCTCAACCTCATCTGGGGATATGTCGCCATCGCCGTGTTTATGACCGGCGACGGCTTTGAGCTGGCTTTTCTGTCGCACTACATCAAAACACTCGGATTCACCCCGGCGCAGGCTTCCTTTGCCTTTACGCTTTACGGTCTGGCCGCCGCCCTGTCGGCGTGGATTTCCGGCGTGGTGGCGGAAATCATCACCCCGCGCAAGGCCATGATGATCGGCTTCGTGCTGTGGTGTGTATTCCACGTGCTGTTCCTCGTCTTCGGCCTCGGTCGCGCCAACTATGCGCTGATCCTGCTGTTTTATGGCATTCGCGGCCTGGCCTACCCGCTGTTCCTCTACTCATTTATCGTCGCCATTATCCACAACGTTCGCAGCGACAGTTCCAGCTCTGCGCTGGGCTGGTTCTGGGCGGTCTACTCCGTGGGTATCGGCGTGTTCGGCAGCTATATTCCGAGCTTCACCATTCCCCACATTGGCGAAATGGGCACTCTGTGGCTGGCGCTGGTCTTCTGTGCCGCCGGCGGCATCATTGCGTTGGTGTCGATGCGTCATACCGAAACGCCGCGCCATATGCAGAACCTGACCACTCGCGAAAAACTCGCCGAACTGGGGCGCGCTGCGACGCTGCTCTATACCAACCGCAGCATCCTGTTCTCCAGCATCGTGCGCATTATTAACACCCTGTCGCTGTTTGGTTTTGCGGTGATTATGCCGATGATGTTCGTTGATGAGCTGGGCTTTACCACCTCGGAGTGGCTCCAGGTGTGGGCGGCCTTCTTCTTTTCCACCATCTTTTCGAACGTTTTCTGGGGGATCGTGGCGGAGAAAATGGGCTGGATGAAGGTGGTTCGCTGGTTCGGCTGCATCGGGATGGCGCTTTCCAGCCTGGCGTTTTACTACATCCCTCAGCACTTTGGCCACAGCTTTGCGATGGCGCTGGTGCCGGCTATTGCCCTGGGTATTTTCGTCGCCGCGTTCGTGCCGATGGCGGCGGTGTTCCCGGCGCTGGAGCCGAACCATAAAGGCGCGGCGATTTCGGTCTATAACCTGTCTGCCGGGCTGTCGAACTTTCTGGCGCCGGCGATCGCCGTGGTGCTGCTGCCCTATTTCAGCACCATCGGGGTGGTGATTGCCTATACCGCCTTATATATTCTGGCCTTCTTCCTGTGCCCGTTAATCCGCGTTGAACAGCCTGGCATTACCCGCGCTCAGAGTGCGAAACCGTTTACCGCCAACGCGGCGGAGTCTTAATAAACCCGACATCTGCTATGAACAACGAGCAATCCGGGCGGTGACGCCCGGATTTTCGCCTTAGGCGATGGTGACTTTCCCGTCGAGATAGACATCCTGTACGGCATTGATCAGCTTCACGCCGTCGGCCATCGATTTCTTAAACGCTTTGCGGCCAAGGATCAGCCCCATGCCGCCGGCGCGTTTATTGATCACCGCGGTGCGCACCGCGTCGGCAAGGTCGGTCTCCCCGCCCGCCGCGCCGCCGGAGTTAATCAGCCCGGCGCGGCCCATGTAGCAGTTGGCCAGCTGGTAGCGCACCAGATCGATGGGGTTATCGCTGGTCAGTTTGCTGTACACCCGGTCATCGGTATAGCCGAAGTTAACCGCTTTGTAGCCGCCGTTATTCTCCGCCATCTTTTGCTTGACGATATCGGCGCCGATGGTGGCCGCCAGGTGGTTGGCCTGACCGGTCAGGTCAGCGGAAACATGGTAGTCGACACCGTCTTTCTTGAATGCCGAATTGCGCAGATAGGCCCACAGCACGGTGACCAGGCCCAGCTCATGGGCCCGCTCAAAGGCCGCGGAGATCTCTTCTATCTGACGACGCGATTGTTCCGAGCCGAAATAGATCGTCGCGCCCACGGCCACCGCCCCCATATTGAACGCCTGCTCAACGCTGGCGTAGAGGGTCTGGTCGTACTCGGTGGGGTAGCTCAGCGTTTCGTTATGGTTGAGCTTCACCAGGAAAGGAATACGATGCGCGTAACGGCGCGACACCGAGGCCAGCACGCCGTAGGTCGACGCCACGCAGTTACAGCCAGCTTCGATCGCCAGCTCGACGATATTCTTCGGATCAAAGTACAGCGGGTTGGCGGCGAAAGAGGCCCCCGCCGAGTGCTCCACGCCCTGGTCGACCGGCAGAATGGACAGGTAGCCGGTCCCCCCCAGTCGTCCGGTGTTGTACAGGGTTTGCATATTGCGTAGCACCGCCGGCGGCCGGTTGTTATCCACCATCACCCGATCAACATAATCTGCGCCAGGCAGATACAGCTGGTCGGCCGGAATGGTTATACAACGGTGCTGCAAAAGGCTCTCGGCATCTTTGCCCAGCAACTGCGTAATATCAGTCATAGCAATCTCCCGTAAGGCCGGCCGGAGCCGGCATGCATTATCCCAACCCAATTATTTTGGGCAGGTTAAGCCTGGTACCGACTTAGCCTATTTTCCAGCCGGGAGGGCATTTTTTCAGGAGATTCTGCTGTCCCGTTACGCTGCCATTTACCACCAGGCATGGAAATGGTGCACCGGCCCGATGCCGTGGCCCACCTCCAGGGAGTCGGCCTGCGCCAGGGCCGCCGACAGCCAGGCCTTGGCCTCGGTAACGGTGGCCGCCCAGTCGGCGTGACGCGGACGCAGCGCCGCCAGCGCCGCCGAGAGCGTGCAGCCGGTGCCGTGCGTGTTTTTGGTCTGTACTCGCGGCGCGGTAAATCGCTGTTCCCCTTCGCGGGTGAAGAGCCAGTCCGGGCTCTCGGCATCGTCGAGATGGCCGCCCTTCATCAATACCGCGCCGCAGCCCAGCGCCAGCAGCGCCCGCCCCTGCTCCAGCATTTCGCGCTCGTTGCGCGCATGGGGTGCATCAAGCAGGGCGGCCGCTTCCGGCAGGTTCGGGGTGATCAGCGACACCTGCGGCAACAATCGTTGACGCAGGGTCTCCACCGCCGAGGCCGACAGCAGCGGATCGCCGCTTTTCGCCAGCATGACGGTATCCAGCACCACGTTGGCCACCCGGTAGCGCACCAGCCGCTCGGCCACGGCTTCCACAATATCGGTTTCCGCCAGCATGCCGATTTTGGTGGTATCGATGCGCACATCGCTGAACACCGAATCGAGCTGCGCCGCCACAAAGTCCGGTTCAATACGATAGACCGACTGCACGCCGCGGGTATTCTGCGCCACCAGGGCGGTGATCGCCGAGCAGCCGTAGGCCCCCAGCGCGGAGAAGGTTTTCAGATCGGCCTGGATACCGGCCCCGCCGCTGGGATCGGTGCCGGCGATGGTCAGAGCATTGATGCGTTTCATGCGCGCACCTCCTGATACAGCGCGTCGAGAAACGCCGGAACAAAGCTCCCGGGCCCCCCGTGACGGGCGGCGATTTCCCCGGCCTGCTTCATGAGCCCGCAGGCGGCGGCCACGTTTTCCAGCCGGTCTCCCGGCAGCGCCGCGCTCGCCGCCACCACCGCCGACAGCGCGCAGCCGGTGCCCACCACCCGGGTCATCAGCGCACTGCCGCCCGCCACGCTGAGCACCCGCTCGCCGTCGGTGACGTAATCCACCTCACCGGTGACCGCCACGACGGTGGTCAACTGACGAGCCAGCGCCTGGGCCGCCGGCAGCGCCGCGGCGGCCGTATCGGTGGTATCCACCCCGCGCCCGCCGGCGCTCATCCCGGCCAGCGCCAGAATTTCGGAGGCATTCCCGCGAATGGCCGCCGGCTGGAAGGCCAGCAGCGCGTGACAAAAGGCCGTGCGCACGGTCAGGGCGCCGACCGCCACCGGATCCAGCGTCCAGGGCTTGCCGGCCTGGCGGGCCTGCTCCACTGCGGCACGCATGGCCACTGCGCGATCTTCGGTCAGGGTGCCGACGTTGATTAACAGCGCATCGGCGATGGCGGCGAACTGCGCCGCTTCGCGGGGATCGATCACCATCGCCGGCGAGGCGCCGACGGCCAGCAGAACATTGGCGGTAAAGGTCTGCACCACGTCATTGGTCATGCAGTGCACAAGGGGGGAATGGGCGCGCAGCAGATGGCGCAGGTGCGCGACAGGCGCGGGATTCAACAGCTCAGGCATGGTTTGCTCCCGCCAGACGAGGTAGAAGCAATGACCCTGCGGTCTCTGACTTCCCTACGCTGGCATTATCCAGATCAGGTGGTACGGGTATTTCTCAGCCTTCAACGAAGAAGGGCACCCCGAGTCATTTACTAAAAAATCAACATATTGCGATTAACGTTCCGTTAATCCCTGTCCTGGATCATGCCAGCGGGAAGCCAAAGAGACAACCCTAAAAATGCGATGTGCCCCAGCTTTTGTCCCCAAATATGCCCTATATAAAAGCATTAGGCACCAGTAAAAACTGGAAGCCCAGCTTCCTTTGTTACTGATTTTCGCTATCGCTAATTAGTTGATGCAGTTCCATAGAGTAAAGTTTTAAGGAAAACAGACTTTCAAGACCTACAGTAAAGGCGCGGGGATGAAGGAACTATCGGAATATGAGGAGTCAGTTACTTTGATTGTTCCAAATCATAACCCGAACTCCGATTTTCCTCAAAATCTTCCCTAATAAAGCCCCTGGCTTCATGGAGTTGGAAGATACTATATACCGTCTTTACTTCCCCCTATCACATCGGCCCCCTGCTACCGGGTAGCTCCGTTCTCCAGCATTCTGCGGCTTCGCTCAATGACTCCCTCGGTCATGACCCGGTGGCGGCCGATTTTACCCAGTTCACTCGCCGCGGCTAAACCAGCTCGGACACGCTCCACTATCAACACGCGCTTTTTCTCCGGCAGGGCGCTCATGACGTGGAAGAAAAACCAACCTTCAGGTTTAGAGATATCGATACTGTCAATCAGACTGTGGAAATTTACCCAGCGCACCCGCAGTTCCAGTTGGTATCCATCCAGCACAGTATTGTGATAGCAAGGATATCTTCGATATGATCTGATGCTGTGGAGGGGACTCGCCACTTCTTAGCAATGTCATGATAAATTCAGACTCGACAGTACAGACACATCCGTGTAATTTTGCTATAAAGATAGAGTTTTATTATGTTTTATTTATTTCATTAACTTATTAAGTGATTTGATTATGGGAAAAGTTAGAAATTTATCATTTGATTTTCTAAAGGGCTTTTTAATTATTCTCGTCATCACAGGCCATATTCTACCTGGCAATGCCAATGAAGGGGTTAGAGGCATTATATATTATTTTCACATGCCACTTTTTCTAGGGAAGGTGCGAACAAGTTCCTGATATGAGATCATCATATTCATCCGGAGCGC
>NZ_JBEAJL010000101.1:0-41206 GCF_040065275.1 Klebsiella sp. JB_Kp042 | reverse complement strand
TAAACAAACCGACCTTACTAACTGACGGTTGTATCTAATCCTGGGGGCAGGTCACGGGGACTGGTACCATCATCCATGCTGATGGTACCGGTCGCGGGCCATCTGGCATTGAACTGCAACATCGCGCTGACATACTTCAATATCGGCAATTGCTCGGTAAGCAATGGCCCCGGCCTGGTACGCCGTCTCGATGGCCTCCCAGTCGGGCTTGCTCATACACCATTCCTTATTGTATCTCTACGGTACCAACCCTCAGAGCCCCACCATTACTGCTTTCTTTTCGCCTAGTGGCGTTAGTGAATTTGTCTCCTATAAGAGACAAAGACTACTCAGAAGCTATTAAGACTCACTATAGGAAGGACTTGTCCAACGCGCGGCGGATTCAATAGTGGCGAGTATTGAAGGATAAGTCGCCGCGCAGGAATTTAATGTTACAGGAGTAGGAGCAGTGACAAGGAGACTTAAGTAACACACTAGAGATAACGATATTCACTCACAACCAAGGAGAAACCATGTTGGCAATACTGATTGCTTTATCCCCTTTCGCCATATCGATTAACCGCATCATCTTTCTGATTTGCCTTCTGATCGCAAAACGTTACGGCGTTCTTCAATACTTCTAATCCCCGCCTTATCCATATTGCACTGCCCCAGCGCAGAGTAAAGCTTCGCGTTTAACTCCAGACTAGCCTGCCACGTGAACGGAACCTCCATTCCGGGGATCGGCGTGTCTGCAGTAAGGTCAGTAGCTAAATTGCCACCACGCGGTGGCCTTTTAGTTCATTGGAAGAATGAGAGGACTATCTCAATCAACTTTAAAACCCCGCCCATGCCCATACAAGCAAGCCCAAAAACCATTAACTTTAAGCCTTTGTCTTTGCTGAAAATATCTAAAGGATTTGTGGCCCCAGTGAAACCAAAACTTATGGCGTCTGGATCATTACTAAGACGAATTAGTTTATTAATTGAATCTTCATGAACATTAAGAGCCAATGTTACATGTTTCATTATGATGTATAGGCGAATAGCTAAAATGATGCTGCCCACTGTAGTGAGCAAAGCAGAAAACAGATCTAACATTTTAAACCCCATAATGACTTAAAAAGTCACTCTATCATTATCGAAGCCCATCAATGAAGGGCTTCGATAATGCAGGCTCTTATCTCAGCGCAGCCCCTTGCTGCGTGCCGGATGCTCATCTTCGAGCGCCAGCATTGAGATAATATGGCTGACCTTAAACCAGCCAGGCCTCTCCGACAGTCGACAGAGCCAGATCGACAGGAGAATGAAGAGTATCAGCATCATTACCTCAGACACTGCGTGATGATGTATTACTGCTATTGGCTGATTGCCCGGTAGTAGGCCTGCCAGCGGTACTTATCCAACCGCAGTTGGCGCAGACATTCAGCGGTTTCGACGTCCGATTGCAGGTCTTCGTCGGTATCCTTCCCTGCGTCACTTGCTTTGCACGGAGGGCTCATCAAATCCTGGGATGGTGTTGGCAGCGTCGATAGCTCGCTGGCGCAACTGCACAGCATCATCGTCAAACCGGCACACAGTACGATTCGGAGACTGGACATATTTCACCACGTCGCGGGTTATGGTTCGGTAGATGACCTTGCCCTCTTCTGTAGCGGCAGCGGCCTTTTGCTCAACTGGCTGGATAGTCTTTTCGGCTTTCTCTTTCTTCTTCGCCGCGAGGGCGTTGATATGGTCAGCGTGAGAATTCCAGCCAGAACGCCACGAGAAAAAGCAGGTAAGCAGCAGGATGACTACAGCGCTAATGATTGCGGTTAATCGGCTCATTTCTGGCCCCACTCGCAGACTTCACGCTCAATCTCACGCCTGGTTATCAGCCCCTTCCACTGCTTGCCACCGGCATACGTCCAGCGCTGCAGTTCCTTGCATGCGCCCGGCACGTCTCCAGCATTCAGTTTCTTCAACAACGTGGAGCTGGTGAAAGCGCCAGAGCCAACGTTATAAGTGAATGAGTAAAGCGCGGCGCGGGTAGGATCAGGAATGCGGACTTTGATGAGTGGGTCAACAGCGTTTGCCACCTTTAGCAGATCTGCTTTCAGCAGGCTGTCGCATTCCCTGTCGGTGTAACGGTGGCCGCGGCGAATATCGGCGCCAGTGTGACCATCACAAACAGTCCAGACGCCGACAACATCCTGATAGGCGTAATAACGCCTTCCTTCCAGGCCGTCGGCCTTACCAAGCATGATAGAAGCAATGGCGATCGCGCCAGAACCGCCGGCGATCGCACCAATCAGCTTATTCCTCAGCGTCGGGTTCATCTCGGCTCCTGCTACGTCGGTTGTCTTCGCGAATTTTGAAATACAAATTCGTCAGATACGTAAGTACGGCGATGACAATGCCCACCAGTACGCCGATGGCATTCCACTGCTCGGGGCTGTAGGCATTTAGCATGCCGTTTAGGATGCTCCCGGCTGAAGCGCCACAGGCAGCACCAGTGGTTATCTTTTCCATGCGATACATACTCTCACCTCGCGTTGCTAGCGAGTGCTGTGCGTGTTTGAAAGGGTCAGGCCCGTCGGGCTGGATTTAACAACGAAGCGTGTCGATGATGATTCCCGCGAGGCCTGATAATAAAAAAGCCTGCTGTTAGGCAGGCAATAAGCATGAGGGCAATAGCAATGTCGGTGATGACTGAAAATACCCTGGCTGGGCCTGGTTAGCTTGGCTGGATTCGAAGCAGCGAGCAACCGCTTAGACAGTAGCTGGTCTTACCTCTGAGCTACAGGCAAATAAAAAGCCCCAGCATTTCTGCTAGGGCTCGAAATAATGAGCGGTTTGGAGAGTT
Source organism: Klebsiella sp. JB_Kp042 (assembly GCF_040065275.1). NCBI lineage: Bacteria > Pseudomonadati > Pseudomonadota > Gammaproteobacteria > Enterobacterales > Enterobacteriaceae > Klebsiella > Klebsiella sp. JB_Kp042. Next base: position 38,382 of record NZ_JBEAJL010000101.1, on the reverse strand, counting down.
TGTCTTGAGAGATAGCGCGCGAGGTCTCGCTTTCCGTTAACTTCCCTCAGTGCTGGCACTTCCATTTTTCATTCGTTACCTCTGTTTCCAGCAGAAGCCATCGACACTCGAATCACGAACTAGCTCGGGGTCACGCACCAGCCAGACATTAAAATCTGGAAATATTAGCAGACACTATGCTGTGTATATCAAGTGGCTCATAGAGACTCTCCTTACACACCAATTGGCGTGGCCTACGATATTAATGCCATCCTGAAACAGAACATTGACCATGATCACTGTTGTGAGCAGTATATTGCCATTCTATGCAATATTGGCAGAATATCAATTTCACACGAAATATACGCCTTTCAGTTCGATTTTTCAAGACTTACATATAAATTTGTCGCTTTTTGTTGTGAACGTGATCGCGTTACTGATATGAGAGCATCGCTGTCAAGTTTCACAAAGCTACTTCGCATCGCCAGCCAATGAGGGAGGTAGGTTTCTGTCCACGTGGATTTTGCTACACCAACCAGCTCCGCCAGAGACTGGTATTCATACGTCTCTCGCCATGCCAATTCGGATTTGACGTCCTGTGCCGCCAGCCATATCAGTTTCTTCAGGCGCTCCATCGTCTTGCCGGCCACTTTCTTAGCGCCGAGCTGGTCACGGAATTCTGCCCATGCCCAATGTGTTATCGATACCTGATACTCAAAGCGGGTGTTCTCGCTGTAGTTCCAGAGCAGCCAGGCTTTCTGGTGGTCTTCCAGCGACAGCAGAGCCCGGCGCCAGCTGGCCGTCGAGTACTCAACAGGCAGAACGAGGGCAATCGAAGAACTCTTGGCGCGGGACTGCTGCCCAGGGATTGGAGGGCTTGATGGGTTAACCATACGACCAGTGACCGGATCGGCGACTTTCTTTCTTCCCCGGCTGCGCGCTGTAGCGGTGAAATGCGCGTTCTCTGCAAAAGCTACCAGTTGCCCTTTCGTCGCACCACTCAGATCAGCGGTGGCCGCTATTAGTTGCTGGCGAACAAATTCCAAATATTGCGCTGTCATGCTGACTCTCCCAGAATCTGATAGATGCGGACGAAATTATTCAAAATGCGGTAGCCGACCAAAAAGGTGCCGCGGTGCCGGAGATCATGTATGTGGCACTCAATGCGAAATGAAATACGGTACTCGTTCACGCTTTAACCATCCCTTCTTCTCGCCAGATCGCCAAAGTACGCATTACACCTTCCGCATGCATCAAGCGCAGTTCGTCGCGGGTGTAATTGTTGGTTTTAATTCTGCCATCGATGAGATCGTGGCAAGCAATGCAGGCAATTGCTCCCTGGGTATCGTCCGGCTTGCATCCAGTTCCGCAGGTACCCGCCAGGCGGTAATGCGCCAGAACACTGGTTTCCGGATTGCCATTGCAATACCCGGGGATCCGTACTGTGCATTCGCGGCCTCGGGCCGCTTTGTGAAGGTTCGCCATACTCACCCCCACATCCTGTTGCGCCAGCGAGAGTCTGGCCGCGGCGGATTTTTGTCCTCCACCAGCTGCGCGCTGACGGTCCATGTCATAAAGTCAGGGTTTAAGCTTCGTTCGACCTTTACGCCCCGCTGGCGATATCTCGCCATTAGTTCGTCGGCCTGCTGCGTTGTGCATTCGAGATGGTGAAACCATGAGTGTTTCATCGGCATCACCCCGCGAAGCTTAAAAGCTGGTTTGCGGCGTTCTCGGCGTCCTGCAGACTGTTGAACGAACGAGAGAGGATCCATCGCCAGAGAACATCGAGCGATGCTTTGTACAGTTCCTGGAACTCGCATTCGTCCATGCTGGCGAAAGAAATACTGCGAGGATGTTTTTTCAGCGTGCCGTCCGGCAGCTGTATGGCGTCATAGTGGCCAGCTTCAACGATGACCCACGCCCGGTAAGCATCGAAAGATTTGCAAATACTGATATAGCCGGATCGCTTCTCGGCTATTCGGTCGAGATATTGTCCGGCGGCATCAAGTAACGCCGATTCACTCCCGCCATATGCAGCAAGGTATTTGGCGTAACCTGTGATAAGCATGCGCTCGTTAGACGAAATCGCCCCGCCGGTAGGTTCCCAATATTCAAAACCGAGATTGAGTAAAGCAAAGTAACGGCGGTGAAACGCCGGATTGCGGACAAGCTTAAAGTCGGCCTCCAGAACGGAACCGAGCTTGCATTTTGATTGCAAGAAATCGCTGGTCTCCTGCGTGGCAGGGATCAGTAAACCTTGTGACTGCTTTATTAAGTGCAATTGCGCCATGGTTTCTCTCCGTGGCGCAGTAGGTCAACGGTTGTTCAGGCCGTTGATTTCATATTATCAGAAGGCGGGATAACCCGGTAGCCGAGGCGATGCAGAAAACTGGTCATTGCGTTGAGATTAAATACTCCCTCGTCCTCAAGCAGTGGTCGCATAGAAGTTATACCATTTGCCGTGTATACCAGAACCCGGCCTGCTGCCCTGATGCTGCCAACAACTTCACCTGTAGAACGTTTAACCAGATCGTAGTACTCATCACTCTCACTGCGCATCCCTACCTCCCGGAAGCAAAATCATATACTGTGTTTTTATACAGTATAAATTAATGTTAAATCACTTACATGTGAAAATTTCACGGTAGCTGAAGATATGATGGCAGATGAAGATCGTCCTACAAGCCCCTATTTTCAAAGGAGATAATCAAAACCGAAACTTTGGTGCTTTTGTTTATTTTTACCGGTTGACGGAGGTAAAAGCTTTGCACGTTGGCCAAAGGCATATTTTGTGTGTTGTACAAGTCCCTATTTGATCATTGCAGTGATGAAATAGCAAAATATGATACTTAGTTAAAATAACAGAAGATTTTGCAGCATTAAAATCCAAATTATTTGGAAATATCCATATGACATATTGCACCGCCCTTCTGACAAAAGATGAGTAATGTTTAATGACAAGGAACAAGTGTTAATAAACACCGGTGCAGGTTTGGATAATTAGGTGGAACTTCTGATGTTCTGACTGGCCTCCTCCTGATAGTGTGCGCCAGGACGAAAGCGACCCCTTATCGCAGGTAAGGTGGAAGTGGAACTTAAGAAATCGTCGTGGTAGTTGTTGTCGCACGCGTCACTTCCTGAAAGCTAAAGTGCTGCATGCAGAGCGCACAGGTCACCGGAATTGCTCAGGCTCCGATAGCATGTGCCATACTCTCAAAATCAATCATTTATCTCAGAGCCTATTGGAAAAGTTACAGGAGTTGATACTTCGCAAGAGTAGCTTTAACCTCCTTGCGCAAACCATCTGAATCCAGCTCGCTCTCTCTTCTCACGGAATCCGATGTATAACACTCAGCAAGAATAAAAAGTTCAGCCGCACACTCTCCAATATCCTTACTGTCTTTTGTAAGTTGACCAGTTCTCCCTTCATTTCGCCACATATTGAAAAAATGGGTTTCGAATTCATCTGCAGAAATTTGTAAGGACACTAGTTTCCTTGCAAGTTTTATCAAATTCATACTCATTACAGAACTCCTTCTTCAATATTGTTAACGTGATATGGACAGCCTTGCATAAAATATCAGTCCGAATGTAATCACCGTTCTTATCTCATACAACTTAATGATCAGTTTTCGGATTATAATACAACCTTAAGCGTTTTCTCATTGGTAAGTGCCCTTTCGATGGCATTTTTCGGCCAAATGAGCTTCAGTTGCCCACTCGAGTGTGGTAATAATTCAGGGAAATACTGGTGGGGGTTATTGGGGTTGTACAGTGTTAAGATAGCCCGGAGATAATATCTCTGGCATATTTCATGTCACGATTCGAGAATCAGTGGGGAGGTAAGGCAATTGGAAAGAAACAACTTCAGGTACTGACCCATAGCTACGAAATTTCCGTTATTCAACCCTTATGCCTTCATGAGGGAAGTTCACTATTTATCTCCAGAGAGGTAAAACGATGAATGAAGAAAATAGCCGGTGACGGAAGCCATCAGTCACAGCCACTGCTTTAAGTTTTGTGCGTCATGTGCACAGTTGGCGCCGAAATCTAGTACTTAGTTTCTCAGGTTGACATGGATATAACGGCTGCTCGATCATGAAAATCAAAGTTTGTTATTGCATTCATTACTGATACCAGGATGTCTGATTTAGCGTTAGTAGTTGCAACCGCCAATTCTGTTTTGGCATATCGCATTCCTTACCTGTATGGCATTTTGCCTGTCGGCCTCTTCTTTTCTTTCCTCTCTATCGTTAGCCGCAGCTATAGCCAGTTGCTGCTGATATTGTGCAATTTCGTTTTGTGCTCGGTTTTTATCAATTTCGAGCTCTGCTTGCGTCATTGTTCCGCTTTTCAGTCGTGAATTCATTTCATTAACACAAATGCCGCTTGTATCCTGATATGAGTTTCCTTTGTCATCAAGCATCGTAATGCCAAGTGAACATTCAACTAAAGACAGATTTGTTGACTCGCTTGCCAAGACCTTGGTCATTGATAACACAGGCTGGCTTTGCGGTTCTGCGCAGGCAGCAAGCAGCAATACGGTTCCAGTTACAACGATTTTCAATATGCGCATGATAGGTTCAAATATAAAATTTGTAACCATACTAACGGAATAAAAAAATGACCGTTAAGTCTTTGGTGCTCAATATAAATATATTAATGATGCTTAAACGACATTGTAGTAAAGGTTACTTTTTATTTTCTTCTTCCATTTTCTAATAACGAGGATCGCTGGCGCATGGGAGTTGGACGCTTCGCTCGCGGTTGTGGCGGACGCGCTCCATGAAAAAATCGCGCAGGTGTTCAGGCTGTTCTCTGGCTACCTGCTCCGCTATCACCGGCATGTTCGGGCGCTCTTTGTACACGACGCCGGACGCTGCGAGGCCGACGTTGACCTTGTCCTGCTCGTCTTTCAGTTTAGCTGTAATGTTCCACTGTGACATAAAAAAAATCCCCTCTAAGCTGAGGGGATTATACAACTATTTTATTCGTTCAGGAGAACACAGACTCATTACAAATGACTGGAGAATACATAATTTGTTTCATCATTTTCGATGAAATATACATCAATGACCTCTCCATTTTTTTGGTCAAGTGTTAATACTTGTCCTTGTGCATAGTTGTTTAACAGTTGATGAGTTGTGCTTGTAATCGGGATTTTAACATCTCTTACAACCACTAACCCACCATTTTACTCTCTCTGAGAAGTTTCAATGAAAGCAAAGAAGAAATTACAGAACTCTTTAAAGATTATCATTTTTAACATGAGCCCCTCAAAACGCATAAATTACCGAAACTGTTCTTCCTCAGGTAACATGCTTATTGACGGCTTATGACAGAAAATCAAAATTAATTAACTTGATTTAAAATATTCTTAAACTCCCAATCATCCTTTTTTGGCACATTAGAAAGGATAGAATGAATTAAATCCCCTGCCATTGTAAGTAGTTCTTCTTGTCCTTTTAGATAATAACGCCACTTTGGTCCGTGGAAGAGATTGTTCCTTAACCTGAAACATACAAATAAGCAGAGTGCTAGCTGGGCTTGAGGATCGGTTGTCTTTGCCTCCATGACAGTATAATACTCAGTCTTGATTTCCTGGGGCGTATGTTTCAATTGCCCACACAAACTATCATATTTAATCCCATCCCCCAAGTAACGTTCAGAGAAAAAATCATAAGTTTTCTTGAGTAAGGCTTTATCTACCACACCCATTTCCAATAATTTTTTAGCATACTGAACACTTTTATATTGGCTACCAGCACAATCAAAAAGTAAAGACTCAAAGAATGAAAAATATAGAAAGAAGCGATTAACAGCCGTAAGTAATGAAGGAGTTATCTTTCCATGAGCGTTAATTAGGGAATCAAACTCTGCTGCAAAATCGAAAACCTGCGTTTCATTTTCCTGCGGTTGTTGCTGTTGCTGTTGCTGTTGCTGTTGTTGCTGCGTTTGATTTTCTTGCATTTAAATCTTCCATTTCAGTGAAAGGTGGTTCGGTTGCTCTGGGATGTTACATGCCCAGCTCAAATTAGTAACAAACGCGCTATACGGTAACTTCATCGGTACTCAAGTTGCTTCATACATCGCAATCATCGGCACATTCAGCCGCTCCTTATTGGCGACGCCGGATGCGGCAAAATCGACGTAGACCCTGTTCCGTTCGCCTTTCTGTTTGTTGGTAATATCTTACTGTAACATAAAAATCCCCTAAGCTATCAAGGGGATTATAGTTTATGCGACGCAGCGTGTCTGAGAAATTTCCGGCATGTTTGCGTAGACCAACGCCTCATCAAACGGCGGCAGCACTGCGTTACTGCAGCGTGCTACTAGAAAGAAAAACCCGCATGAAGCGGGTTGATTACAACCTTTTGAATCAAACAAGTTGAAGTAGGTTTTTAGGATTTGACAGTGGGCGGTTGACCGAGAATAACTCCCTAACCAATTCTTGGCTTAAACCAGTTTTCATGAGAATGTTCACCCATGTTGCATCATCCAGCATTTCGATCGCCTCAGTTAACATACCTGGTTCTTCCGGGCGAATAAACTCATCTCCAGGTTCAACTTTCGTATATCCTTTAGAGTTCAAATGCATATAACCCGTTCTTGCCTGCTCCTGGGTGAGTAGCCCTAGGGTTGTTGCTCGGTAAATGCACATTTTAAGGCTAATCTTCCACCGAAGCTTAAACTCAACTAAGGCATTCCAATCGAACTGTCTTCCTCTTATCCGGGGAAACTCTTTTATAAAGGACAGTCGCGGAATAAGCAATGCGCTCGAAAAACGATCCGCTTGCGATTCGGTCAGTTTATCGCCTGTAGTTATACCTTCATGCATAACCAAGTGCCCCAATTCATGACCTAAATCTGAACGGAATCTACATATACTCTTTTTAACGTTGTTTCGGATGATTACTGGTCTGTTGTTGTGGACAGTAAAAGCATCTACACGATCATCCACTCCTGTCACATGAGCAACAATAACCCCCAAACTCTCAGCCAGTTTGACCATTGACGATATAGGACCCAGTCCTAAATTCCATGCTCTTCTACACTCTTCCGCTACGCGTTCAATATCATTCGGAGTCAGTAATTCAGCACCGGGGTGCTCAGGTATGCAAACATCAGGGAACTCGATTTCAGCCTCAACGGCAGAGATTATTATGTTAAGAATCTCTGCTCTTGCCAGAACACTATTGGTTAATGTTTGGGTTCTTGATTTTTTACTCCGAAAATGGCAAACATCGCTTTCTAAAGCATATTTTCGCTCAGTGAAAAGGAAATCAGGTTTAATCATCAGTGCAGATGAAATTAGTTCTAACAACTGTTCTGATGGTTTGAACCCTTTTTCCATTTTACTAACAAATTGTTTTGTTTTTCCAATTTTCTCCGCTAACTCTTCGCAAGAAAGCCCAACAGCCATTCTGGCTAATTTGAGCTTATCCCCACGATACTCAGCAAAGTCATTCACCTGATGTTCCATTACTGCTCACATCCAAATCTTGATCTTTTTTACGACGGCGAAGAGAGGCCTTGCCAATCTCAGCTTCATCCGGAAGGGAGTTGGTATCAAGAGACATAAGCGGTACTGAAGCAGTAGATTGATGTGAAACCATACTGACTTGGGCGCCATATGCGTTAAACCCAACTAGAGCTACCTCCCAACGAGGCAGTGTTGATTCCAATTCGCCATCTTCTTCATCGGAAATAAATGGCTCTGCGATAATCCGCCATGTAATATCTTGCTCGGCTTCAGATTCACCAAACAATGAAAGTTGCTCATGCTCCACCCTATTTCGGAGAAGACGATACTTCTTCTTAGGGTTATTAATGCAATCTTTGGAAAACTGGAGTGGAACTTTATTTAACGCAACCACATAATCCAGTCCCTTAGAGACCATTTCAAGACCCGGAAGCGTGCCTTCGCTTTGAATAAGATGATTTCTTACCCAGTCATAAGCTCTTACGCCTTCAGACCAATTGCTGTCCAATGTGTGCTTGTGATAGTACAGCTGCTCGAGCACGTTTGCGATCTCTGCTAACAGTTGGCGAACACTGTTTTCAGCGAGGTAAGGCTGAAATTCCCAACAAGGCGCTAGCTGTTTTTCACTCATTTCAAGTTTCGCTTTTTTTTGAATTCGTAAACCATATATTTTCGCATTTTCTTGATTTTGTCAACCAATCTAAAACAAAAATCCGCAACAGCGGGTTCATGCAACTACAACCAGTACAGGAAGTAACCACGAAAATGCTTGCAGCCATTACCGACGAATATAAAGCCAAAGGTAAAGCACGAATGGCACAAACGCTTCGTAGCGTCTGGATCGATTTGTTCAGGGAAGCACAACATGCGGGCGAAGTTGAGCTAGGATACAACCCGGCACTAGCTACCAGAAAAGTCGTTGCTCGAGTAAACCGCTCTCGACTGAATTTTGAAATGTGGCAAGCGATCTTTGAAGCGGCCAGCGATATGGCCCCTTACGTTCAAAACTCCATGCTGTTGGCGATAGTCACCGGACAAAGGCGCGGTGATCTCGCCAAAATGAAGTTCTCAGATGTTTGGGATGGATACCTGCACGTTAAACAGCTAAAGACAGGTGTGAAACTTGCTATTCCACTCAGTTTGCGCAGTGAGGTGCTGGACATTAGCCTGGCACAAGTGATCAAGCGCTGTAGGGATCGGGTTGTTAGCCCGTGGCTTCTTCACCACGTAACGTCCAGCGGGAAAGTAAAAGCCGGCGATCAGGTTGGCGAGAACAGCCTTAGCGTTTCCTTCAAACTCGCAGTGAATAGCACTAACCTTTCCATTGAACGAGGGAAAACAATGCCTACTTTCCATGAGCAGCGCTCACTGTCCGAACGTCTGTATGAGGCTCAGGGAATCAACACCCAACAGCTGTTAGGACACTCATCAGAAAAAATGACAGCACAGTATCACAACGATCGGGGTCTCGATTGGGTGAAAGTAAAGGTGTAGCTACGTGAAAAATTGGGCCGTACCCCCACGCAAATTTAGCAAAATTTAAAAATTTATTTTGGGGAAAAGTTTTGGAGGGATTTTGGGGAAGAAAAAATTGGATAAAAAACCGGGTGCTGCACCCGGTCTTCTTCTACTCTAAAAAACGCTCGACTAGCTCAGCCCACGATTTTCCAGCATCGGCTCAATCTGTGGATCGTGTCCGCGCCACTGGCGATACAGTTCAGCTAAATCAGCGCTATTGCCGCGCGACAGAATCGCCTCCCGGAAGCGCTGACCGTTCTCACGGGTCAAACCGCCCTGCTCCACGAACCACTGATAGCCGTCGTCGGCCAGCATCTGGGTCCACAGGTAGGCGTAATAGCCTGCCGCATAGCCGCCGCCGAAGATATGGGAGAAGTAGCTGCTGCGATAGCGCGGGGGAACGGCCGCCAGATCGAGGTGTTCTTCCCGGAGTACCCTCTGCTCAAATGCATCCACCTCGTCCGGAAACGCGGTGGTCGACAGCGTGTGCCAGCGCATATCGAGCAGCGCAGCAGCCAGCAGCTCGCTCATGTCGTACCCTTTATTGAAGGTTGCCGCACGCAACATATTGTCGCGCAGCGCCTCCGGCATCGGCTCTCCGGAGCGATAGTGCTTCGCATAGTGGGCGAATACCTGCGGATGGCTGGCCCAGTGTTCGAAGATTTGCGACGGAAACTCGACAAAATCCCGCGGGGTATTGGTCCCGGAGAGGCTGGCATAGCGCTGGCTGGCGAACAGTCCGTGCAGGGCGTGGCCAAACTCATGGAACAGGGTGATCACCTCATCCCATGACAACAGCGCGCTCTGTCCGCTCTGCGGCCGGCTATAATTGCAGACGTTATAGATAACCGGGCGCTGCTCCCGCAGGGTCGACTGTTCGACAAACACGTCCATCCAGGCGCCGCCGCTCTTTGAATCGCGCGCGAAATAATCACCGTAAAACAGCGCCATCCCTTCGCCATTGTGGTCGAAGATCTCCCAAACCCGCACATCCGGGTGGTACACCGGGATGTCAAAGCGTTCCACGAAGCGGAGCCCAAAGAGCTGCGATGCCGTCCAGAAGACGCCGTCCTGCAGCACGCGCTCGAGGGCAAAATAGGGTTTGAGCTGCGCGTCATCAATGGCATAGGCAGCCCGCCGCACCTGCTCGCTGTAGTAGAGCCAGTCCCATGCTTGCGCGCGAAACTCCCCGCCTTCGTTGTCGATCACCTGCTGGATGTCCGCCAGCTCACGTTCCGCCCTCGCCCGCGCCGCCGGCGCGATCTGGCGCATAAAGCCCAATGCCTCCGCCGGAGAAGCCGCCATTTGATCGGTCAGCGCCCAGCTGGCGTAGTTTGCCGCCCCCAGCAGTTCCGCTTGCTGCGCGCGGATCGCCGCCAGCCGCAGCACCAGACTACGGGTATCATGCTCATCGTCCTGCTGATTGCGCGTCCAGCCGGCGGCGAAGAGATTCTCCCGCGTTTGCCGGTCGCGCAGCGCAAGCAGCTGCGGCTGCTGGGTGGTGTTGGTCAGCGTCAGCAGCCAGCGATCGCCGAGCCCTTTTTCCCGCGCCGCGTCGGCCGCTGCCGCTATCTCCTCATCGGTCAGGCCATCCAGTTGATGCCGGTCATCGACCACCAGGCCGCCGCTTTTCGCCGCCCCCAGCAGCCGCTGCTGGAACTGACTTTGCAAAGTGGCCGCTTCGGTATTCAGGGCGCGCAGCACCGCCTTCTGCGCCGGGGCCAGCGTTGCCCCGGCGTGAACAAAGCGTTGCCATGTCAGGGTCAGAAGACGCCGGGATTCGCCGTCAAGCGAGAGCGTCTCGCGCTGCTCGTAGACGCTGTTCACCCGCTGGAATAAAGCCTCGTTGAGCCAGATGTCATTCCCCAGCCCGGCGAGCTCGGCGGAAAATTGTTCATCCAGTGATTGCAGATAAGGGTTGGTATGAGCGCTGGCCATGGCGAAAAAGACCCGCGTCACCCGCGCCAGCAGCTGTCCGCTCTGCTCCAGCGCCTCGAGCGTGTTGGCGAAACTGGCCGGCTGCGGATTGTCGATAATGGCGCGGATCTCCTCGCGCTGCTGCCGGACGCCCTCATCAAACGCCGGCCGATAGTGACTGTCTTCAATCAGATCAAACCGCGGCGCCTGGTAAGGCAACAGACTGACGCTAAAAAAGGGGTTTTGTTCGGACATCTTTCTCTCCTGTACAGGCTTATCCTGTAAGATTAGGCTTCTCCTTAAGGGGTCGCAATGATTTCCGTTACCGGTCGCCGCCTGTGCGTGCTATGGTATGAAAACACAAAAAGCGTTGAGGAACAGTAAGATGATTATCATGGTCACCGGCGCCACTGCCGGTTTTGGTGAAAGTATTACTCGCCGTTTTGTCGCTAACGGTCATAAAGTGATTGCGACCGGACGTCGCGAAGAGCGCCTGAAGACGCTGAAAGACGAGCTGGGCGATAATCTTTATATCGCGCAACTGGACGTTCGCAACCGCGCCGCTATTGAGACGCTGATTGCCGACCTGCCCGCCGAGTGGCAGGCAATCGATGTGCTGGTGAACAACGCGGGTCTGGCGCTCGGTCTGGAGCCGGCGCACCGCGCCAGCGTGGTAGACTGGGAAGATATGATCGACACCAATAATAAAGGGCTGGTGTACATGACCCGCGCCGTCCTGCCGGGCATGGTGGCGCGCAATCGCGGCCACATCATCAACATCGGCTCCACGGCAGGCTGCTGGCCTTACGCCGGCGGTAACGTCTATGGGGCGACCAAAGCCTTCGTCCGTCAGTTCAGCCTCAATCTTCGCACCGACCTGCACGGCACCGCGGTGCGCGTCACCGACATCGAGCCGGGCCTGGTGGGCGGCACCGAGTTCTCGAACGTCCGCTTTAAAGGCGATGACGCCAAAGCCGGTAAAACCTACGAGAACACCGAAGCCCTGACGCCGGAAGATGTGACCGAGGCGGTCTGGTGGGTGGCCACCCTGCCGAAACACGTCAACATCAACACCCTGGAGATGATGCCGGTGAGCCAGAGCTTTGCCGGACTCAGCGTTCACCGCCAGGGCTAACCGTCAGCCACCCGGCCTGCTGGCCGGGTATGGGCGGAACCGCAAAAAACGCGTAAAATAGTGCGCATAACCCCATAAAAAGTAACCATCAATGGCCGCAGAATCGCAACTGAATCCGACGCAACCCGTCAATCAGCAAATTTACCGCATCCTCCGCCGGGATATCGTTCACTGCCTGATCCCGCCTGGCACGCCGCTGTCGGAGAAAGAAGTCTCCGTGCGTTTTGCGGTATCTCGTCAGCCGGTGCGCGAGGCCTTTATTAAGCTGGCGGAGAATGGACTTATCCAGATCCGTCCCCAGCGCGGCAGCTACGTCAACAAAATTTCCCTGTCTCAGGTGCGCAATGGTTGCTTTGTCCGCCAGGCGATTGAATGCGCGGTGGTCCGCCGTGCCGCTGGTATGATTAACGATGAGCAAGTCTATCAGCTGGAGCAGAATCTTCATCAGCAGCGTATTGCCGTCGACCGTCAGCAGTTAAACGACTTTTTCCTGCTTGATGATGAATTTCACCAGAAGTTGTCAGTTATTGCCGATTGTCAGCTGGCCTGGGATACGGTGGAAAACATCAAAGCCGCTATTGACCGCGTGCGCTACATGAGCCTCGACCATGTCTCCTCACCGGAGATGCTGCTGCGCCAGCATCATGAAATTTTCACCGCGCTGGAAAAACGCGACGCCGAGGCGGTCGAGAAAGCCATGAGTATTCATTTGCATGAAATCAGCGAATCCGTGCTGTTGATCCGCCAGGAGAATCGCGACTGGTTTAGCGAAGAGTAAGGACCAGACGGCTGCGAAATAAGGCAGACGCAGCCGTCGTAATGGAAAGGATTATCTGACCACCAGCACCGGCGTTTTGGCGTAGCGCAAAATGGATTCGGCGTTGGAGCCCAGCAGATGGGTGGAGATCCCCGGTTTGCGGGAGCCAATCACTATCACATCGAACGCTTCGTTGTTACTGATAGCCAGAATTTCATCGCGCACGTTACCAAAGACGACCCGGGTATGGATCCGCGACATCGGCATGTCGAACAGTCGCGCCACCTCGCGCATCTTTTTCTCCGACTCTTCCTGCATATAGGCTTCGAATTTACGAATATCCGCCGTAAACCCGCGTAATAACGAACGGCTGCTGTTCGGCAGAACGTTGAGCAAGGTGATTTCGCCATTTTCCGCCGACGCGAGAAATTCCGCGTGACGCACTGCCTTATCGCTTAAATCCATTTCAAAAACATCAACAGGCAATAAAATCTTTTTATACATGGCCCGCACTCCTTTTCCAGAGAAAGTGATTTTTCAATAACTTAACTATGCCATTTTTGCGGTGAATGACCAGCCTTTATTCGGAAAAATAACAGCTAATTATCTTTAGTAAATCAGGGAAATATAGAGTTATGTAAGGACATTGCGTTCGATCATATTTTTAGTCTGCTAAAAGCGATCGACAGCAAAAAAAGAAATATCGGCGGAACCGTGAGGAAACAGCAGAAGAGCCAGTGTCGATCCCATGACCGACACCGGGAATAAACGATTATTGCGCCGCAGCCCATGCGGCAACGGTGGCTTTGGCCCCCTGACGCTGCAGCGCAACATAAGCGCGGGTCACCGCCGAAACGAACCGCGCTTCCTGCGGCAGCTCACGGCCGAAGATGGCCTCAATGCCCAACAGCGTTTTGACGCGCTCTTCGCCATCGGCGCTGGCGGCTACCGCCTCCTTGATCACCGGCAGCAGCGGATCGCAAATTTCGATCGCCTGACCGGCGTCGGCAACACCGCCGACATAGCGCATCCAGCCCGCCACGCCCAGCGCCAGCAGCGTGAAGTCATGCTGGTGCGCCAGGTGCCAGCGTACCGAGTCCAGCATGCGCTGCGGCAGCTTCTGGCTACCGTCCATGGCAATCTGCCAGGTACGGTGTTTGAGCGCCGGATTGCAGTAGCGGTCAATCAGCAGACTGGCATAGTGTGACAGATCCACCCCCTGCACTTTCAAGGTCGGAGCCTGCTCGTCCAGCATCAGCGCCAGCGCCGCGCGGCGGTAATTGTCATCCTGCATACAGTCGTTGATATGCTGATAACCGGCCAGATAGCCGAGATAGGCGAGGAACGAATGGCTGCCGTTGAGCATCCTCAGCTTCATCTCTTCGAAAGGCACCACATCGGCGACCAGCTCCCCCCCCGCTTTCTCCCACTGTGGACGTCCGGCGACAAAGTTATCCTCAATCACCCACTGGCGGAAAGGCTCGCAGGCCACGCCAGCCGGGTCGCGCACGCCGGTCAGCTGTTCAATTTTATCGAGGGTTTCCGCCGTCACCGCCGGGACAATACGGTCCACCATGGTCGACGGAAAGGTGACATTCTGTTCTATCCATGCGGCGAGGTCCGCGTCCAGCGCCCGGGCGTAGGCGCAGACGACGTTGCGCATCACATGACCGTTTTCCGGCATGTTATCGCAGGACATCACGGTAAAGGCCGACAGCCCTGCCTCCCGGCGACGCGCTAAGGCCGCCACCACCACGCCCACTGCCGATTTCGGCTGGCGCGGGTTAGCAAGATCGGCGGCGATCAGCGGGTGATCGAGCTGCAGTTCGCCACTGGCTGGCGAATGGCAATAGCCTTTCTCGGTAATGGTCAGGGAGACAATGGCCACCTGTGGCTCACACATCGCCGAAAGCACGGCCTCGAGACCATCGACCTGGGCGTGCAGCGCCTGCTTCACCACCCCGACCACGCGCGCGGTCCACGCGTCGGCGGACATTTCTGCCACGGTGTACAGCAGATCCTGCTGCCGGAGATCGGCGATCTGCTGCTCGCCGCCAATCAGGTTGACTTCAGTGTAGCCCCAGTCGCTGCCGTGCTCGCTGGCCAGTATATCGGCGTAGACCGCCTGATGGGCGCGGTGGAACGCGCCAAAACCCAGATGGACGATACGGGGGACCAGCGCGCGGCGATCGTAGTCCGGCTGTATGGCGTTAGCGGTTAAGAGGGTGTTTTCCATGATGACTCTCGTTGTTATGTGGCTCATCAACCATTCTCTGGGAGAACTCTCGAGGAGAATGCCTTTGTGCCTCAACCATCTCACGCAATTGGTATAACATCTTTGATTTCTGTCAACTACCATACAAGAAGCTTTTACCGGGTTGTGGTCGCTGGCGAGCGATCACAAAATCTCTGGGATGGCAGGAGAAAATCCGCCGCGAAGCGGTAAGAGAAGATGAAGCATGGCGCAGGCCGCGCCTCCCTGCGGGCCTGTGGCTTCCTGGTTGGTTAATCGATGCGGGTTTTGACGATAAAGAAGTAGCACAGCGCCCCGGCGAAGGTCACCCCGGCGGCGATCACCAGCGCCAGATTGAAAGAATGGGTGGTATCCACGACCCAGCCGGTGACTATCGGCGCGAAGGAGGCAAACACAAAGCTGCCAAAGTTCTGGATCGCCGCCACCGACGCCACTTTATGCTCCGCCACCAGCACCTGTACCAATCCCCAGGCCGAGGTGCCAGCGAAATGGACGCAGAACAGCGCCATGGAGATAAACGCCACCGCCTGGGTCGGCGTGGACGATTGCACCACCAGCAGCGTTCCCAGCGCCGACAGCACCAGACCGGCAACGATCGCCGTTTTGCGGGTTTTCGCCAGATCGTAGCCTCTGCGCGCCAGGGCGTCGACCACCAGACCATTGACCCACATACCCACCGCCGCGGCGAGGAACGGGATCGCCGCCACCCAGCCGGTGCGCGCCAGGCTTAACCCCTGCTGAGCCTGCAAATAGCCGGGCAGCCAGGCGATATACAGCCAGCCGGTATAGTTCACCCCGGAGAAGCCGAGGATCATCCCCCAGGTGGTACGCCGTTTAAACAGCGCCAGCCATTCGCTCAGTTTCAGCGCCGGCCGGGCCGCCTCCTCGCTGGCCAGATAGCGTTGCTCCTCCTCCTGGAGAGTGAATTGCCGCCGGTTACGGTATCCCACATACCAGCACAGGCCGACAAGAATACCGGTCAAACCAATCACCACAAACATTGTCCGCCAGCCCCAGGCCAGCTGCATGATGACCAGGGCCGGCGGGGCAATGGCTTGCCCCAGCACCGTCGAGGAGTTAAATATCCCCACCGCCGTGCCGCGCTCTCTTTGCGCATACCAGTCGTTGATCGATTTCACGCCGGCGGGCATAAACGGCGCTTCACCGATCCCGAGGCCAATGCGCAGCAGAATAAAATGCGAGAACGAATTAACCATCCCGGTCAGGGCCTGCATCGCAGACCAGAATACCAGCCCGGCGCCCAGCACAACCCGCGGTCCGAGGCGATCCAGCAAAATGCCCGAGGGCAGTTGCGCGAAGCCATAGGAGAGCGAAAAAGCGGAGAGCAGCACCCCGAACTCGGTGGCGCTCAGACCCAGATCGGCGCGTATCGCCTCCCCGGCGACGCTCAGGGAAGAGCGGTCAAGAAAGTTAACGATCCCGGCGATAAACAGCAGCGTCAGGGTGATCTTCTGCACCCGACGGATGCGCAGCGGCGTCGCGCCCGCCTGTGGGGCAAATGTCTCAATAGCCATCGTGATTCCTTAGAGAGTCATAACCCAATATGATGTCTGATAAGTAAGGCAACAGGTCGACTACCATACAAGAATTAGGGTTTAAAAAAGTGGCAGGGATCACATAAGACGGGCTTACGCTCGTCCCCAGCCCGCCACGATAATCAGCATGCCGCACAGGGCGATGGCCGCGCCCGCCCAGTCATAATGGGTTAATTTGATCCCATCAACGACCCGCAGCCAGAGCAATGCGGTACAAACGTAGACGCCACCGTAGGCGGCATATACCCGCCCGCTGGCGGTCGGATGGAGCGTCAGGAGCCAGACGAACAGCCCCAGCGCCAGGCCGGCGGGGATCAGCAGCAGCGGCGTGGCCCCGCGCTTTAACCATAGCCACGGCAGATAGCAGCCGACGATTTCACACAGGGCGGTGGCAAAGAACAGCAGCGTTGTTTTGAGCATTAAAAGATTCGTAAAAGAGACAAAGCGTTGAACTATTCTACGCGATAATAGCCCTTTCCCTACGCTGTTTCGTCGGCTATGCCCGGCAAAAGAGCTGTAGTAAACTGAACCTGAGGGTTAACCCATCACTTAAAGGAAATCGTGATGAACATGACACTGAACAAACGCTGGTGCCTGACCGCCATTCTGGCGTTAAGCGCCGTCGTCTATACCTCCAGCTCGTTCGCGGCCACCGACCGGCTGGTGATTGAGTCCGGCGACAGCGCGCAAAGCCGTCAGCAGGCATCGATGGAAAAAGAGCAATGGAACGACACCCGCAGCCTGCGCCAGAAGGTGAACAAACGGGCGGAAAAAGAGTGGGACAAAACCGATGTCGCCTTTGACGCGCAGGATAACTGCCAGAAGAGCGCCAACGTCAATGCCTACTGGGAACCAAACACCCTGCGCTGCCTTGACCGCCGCACCGGCCGGGCGATCAATCCCTGAGCACGCTGGCGCCTGCGGGCGCCGCCTTTCAGTCCCCTCTTTTCCGCTTTGACCACAGGAATTCCCATGACCGACGCGCTACACGTCAGACTCCGCCCCCTTGAGCGCGAAGATTTGCGCTTTGTTCACCAGCTCGACAACAACGCCAGCGTGATGCGCTACTGGTTTGAATAGCCCTATGAAGCCTTCGTTGAGCTTTCCGATCTGTACGACAAGCATATTCACGATCAAAGCGAGCGTCGCTTTGTGATCGAATGCAATGGCGATAAAGCCGGACTGGTGGAGCTGGTGGAAATCAACCATGTGCACCGCCGGGCCGAATTTCAGATCATCATCTCAACCGACTTCCAGGGAAAAGGCCTTGCCACCCGCGCCGCACGGCTGGCGATGGACTATGGCTTTACCGTGCTCAATCTGTATAAGCTGTATCTGATTGTGGATAAAGAGAATGAAAAAGCGATCCATATTTACCGCAAGCTCGGCTTTATGGTCGAGGGTGAACTGATCCATGAGTTTTTCATTAACGGCGAGTACCGCAACACCATCCGCATGTGTCTGTTCCAGCATCAGTATCTGGCGGAACACAAAACGCCGGGCCCGTCTCTGCTGAAGCCGACGGCTCAGTAATAATCAATGCGGTTTTTAATCGTGTAGTGACGGGTCAGCGGCGGCTGGACGCTTTCATCGATCACCTGCAGCTCACAGCTCAGCGGATTGTCATGGCGATCGTAGTCGCAGGTCTGGCGCACCGTGCCCAGCGTGCGGTCGTTGAAGGTGCTGATGGCGGTATAGTCCATTTTCTTGCGCGGATCCTTCGACGGCGTGGAGGCGACGGTAAATCGCTCCTCTTTGGCGGTGGTGGTTTTCCCCAGCGGATAGCCATCGCTGTCGTAACGGTAGGTGGCGGTAGTCTCTTTACCGCGGGCGCTGATAATAAAGCCGTTATCATCCGTTTCCCAGCTCACGCCGGTGGCGGGCATCTCCGCCAGCTGACATTTCCCCTGCAGACGCAGCCGCTTCTCATGGGTGCGGCCATCGACGTAATAGTTGGCGTCCAGCAGCAGCGTGGCGCCGGTGTTATTCTCCACATCCTCCAGCGTCAGCAGATCGAAACATCCCTCTTTTGACAGCTGCGCGCTCACCTTCTTGACCACCACATCGTGTTCGTCCAGTAACGTCTGGCTAAAATCCTTCACCGGACCGCGCAGCGGATCGAACTCAAACTCATTGGAAAAACTCGCCATCTCCGGGGTGAAGGCTTCCGGGGCGCTTTCGCGGTCGCACGCCGTCAGCAGCAGCGCGGTCGGGATTAGCCAATACAGTCTTTTCACAGATGATTCCTTTTGTGTACATCCAATCATATTAGCAAATACAATTGTTTACACCAGTTCTGCTATGCTTAAATCTGGATACCATCGATAAGGAGCGTAAGATGAAACTATCCCTCTGGACAGGCGCCGCGCTGCTGCTGTGCTCCACGACCGTGCTGGCGGCCCCCGACTCCTGTGAACGGGTCAAAAATGATATTCAACAGAAGATCATTAACAATGGCGTACCGGAAACGGCCTTCAGTCTGGCCATCGTGCCAAACGACCAGGCGGACCAACCCGGCGCTCAGGTGGTGGGTCATTGCGCCAACGACACCTTCAAAATCACCTACACCCGTAACAGCGACAGTCCCGCCGAAAACGACGCTCAGTAAACCCGCCTCGCTTTCAAACGAAAGATCTTATCCCTGCATTGACCAGGGATAAGATCTGCCGGCTACCCATAACGTATTATCGCTCACCCCGGCGTCTGTTAATGACGCGGCGGCCCTTCTCCGCCCAGCATAACTATCATGGAGTGAGCAATGTCGAATCAGGAATCTTCCGGCGGCGTCACCCGACGCGCGCTACTTAAATCCACAGCCCTCGGTACTCTGGCGCTGGCCGCCGGCGGGCTTCCCCTGCCCTTTACGCTGCGCAACGCCGCGGCGGCGGTCCAGCAGGCTGCCGGCGACAACACCCGGATTGTCTGGGGCGCCTGTTCGGTCAACTGCGGCAGCCGCTGCGCCCTGCGGCTGCACGTGCGTGATGATGAAGTGGTCTACGTGGAAACGGATAACACCGGCGACGACCGCTACGGCGATCATCAGGTCCGCGCCTGCCTGCGCGGGCGTTCGATTCGCCGGCGCATCAACCACCCGGATCGCCTTAACTATCCGATGAAGCGCGTCGGCAAACGCGGAGAAGGCAAATTTGAGCGTATCAGCTGGCAGGAAGCGCTGGATACCCTTGCTGACCGTCTGAAACGCGTCGTCGCGCAATATGGCAACGAAGCCGTGTACATTAACTACTCATCAGGAATCGTCGGCGGGAACATGACCCGCTCCTCGCCTTCCGCTTCGCCGGTGGCGCGGCTGATGAACTGCTACGGCGGCTCGCTTAACCAGTACGGTACCTACAGCACCGCGCAGATCGCCTGCGCCATGCCCTACACCTACGGCAGTAACGACGGCAACAGCACTTCGGATATTGAAAACAGTAAGCTGGTGGTGATGTTCGGCAACAACCCGGCGGAAACCCGCATGAGCGGCGGCGGCATTACCTGGTATCTGGAACAGGCCCGCGAGCGCTCCAACGCGCGGATGATCGTTATCGATCCGCGCTACACCGATACCGCCGCCGGTCGCGAAGATGAGTGGATCCCCATTCGCCCCGGCACAGACGCCGCGCTGGTCGCCGGTATCGCCTGGGTGTTGATTAACGAAAATCTGGTGGATCAGCCGTTCCTTGATAAATACTGCGTCGGCTACGATGAGAAGACGCTGCCGGCCGGGGCGCCGGCAAATGGCCACTATAAAGCCTATATCCTCGGCGAGGGCGACGACGGCGTCGCCAAAACGCCGCAGTGGGCTTCGCGTATCACCGGCATCCCCGCCGATCGCATCATTAAGCTGGCGCGCGACATCGGCATGAGCAAACCGGCCTACATCTGCCAGGGCTGGGGGCCGCAGCGCCAGGCCAACGGCGAACTCTCCGCCCGGGCGATCGCCATGCTGCCGATCTTAACCGGCAACGTCGGCATCAACGGCGGCAACAGCGGCGCCCGCGAATCGACCTACACCATCACCATCGAGCGTCTGCCGGTGCTGGAAAACCCGGTGAAAACCGCCATCTCCTGCTTCACCTGGACCGACGCCATCGCTCGAGGCCCGGAGATGACCGCCACCCGCGACGGCGTGCGCGGCAAAGAGAAGCTGGATGTGCCGATCAAGTTCCTGTGGAACTAAGCGGGCAATACCCTCATCAACCAGCACTCCGACATCAATAAGACCCACGAGATCCTGCAGGACGAAAGCAAGTGCGAAACCATCGTGGTCATCGACAACTTTATGACCTCGTCAGCGAAATACTCCGACCTGCTGCTGCCCGACCTGATGACCGTTGAGCAGGAAGATATTATTCCCAACGATTACGCCGGCAATATGGGCTATCTGATTTTCATCCAGCCCGCCACCTCGGCGAAGTTTGAACGCAAACCGATTTACTGGATCTTAAGCGAAGTGGCGAAACGGCTCGGCGACGATGTCTACCAGCGTTTTACCGAGGGACGTACTCAGGCGCAGTGGCTGCAGCATCTGTACGCCAAAATGGTGGCGAAAGATCCGGCGCTGCCGGCCTACGATGAGCTGAAGCGAATGGGCATCTACAAGCGCAAGGACCCGAACGGCCACTTCGTCGCCTATCGCGACTTCCGCCGCGATCCTGAAGCGCATCCGCTCAAAACCCCGTCCGGCAAAATTGAGATCTACTCCAGCCGGCTCGCCGAAATTGCCGCCCGCTGGCAGCTGGAGAAAGACGAAGTCATCAGCCCGCTGCCGGTCTATGCCTCCACATTTGAAGGCTGGGACGATCCGCTGCGCAGCCAGTATCCGCTGCAGCTGTTTGGATTTCACTATAAGGCGCGCACCCATTCCAGCTACGGCAACGTGGACGTGCTGCAGGCCGCCTGCCGTCAGGAAGTGTGGATCAACCCGCTGGACGCGGAAAAACGCGGGATTAAAAACGGCGATCTGGTGCGGGTGTTCAACCAGCGCGGCGAAGTCCGGCTGCCGGCGAAAGTGACGCCACGCATCATGCCGGGCGTGTCGGCGATGGGCCAGGGCGCGTGGCACGACGCCAATATGGCCGGGGACCGGGTTGACCATGGCGCCTGCATGAATACCCTGACCACCCATCGCCCCTCGCCGCTGGCGAAAGGGAATCCGCAGCATACCAACCTGGTCGACATCGAGAAGGTTTAAGGAGTAAACCATGAGCACGCAATATGGATTCTTTATCGACTCCGCTCGCTGTACCGGGTGCAAAACCTGCGAGCTGGCCTGTAAGGACTATAAGAACCTGACTCCGGAGGTCAGCTTCCGTCGCATCTATGAGTACGCCGGCGGCGACTGGCAGGAGGACAACGGCATCTGGCAGCAGAACGTGTTCGCCTATTACCTCTCCATCGCCTGTAACCACTGCGCCGATCCGGCCTGTACCAAGGTCTGCCCGAGCGGAGCGATGCACAAGCGCGAAGACGGTTTTGTGGTGGTGGATGAAGAGGTGTGCATCGGCTGCCGCTACTGTCATATGGCCTGCCCGTACGGCGCGCCGCAATACAACGCCGATAAAGGCCATATGACCAAGTGCGACGGCTGTTATCAGCGCGTCGCCGAGGGGAAAAAGCCGATCTGCGTCGAATCCTGCCCGCTGCGGGCGCTCGATTTCGGCCCCATTGCCGAACTGCGCGCTAAGCACGGCCAGCTGGCGGCGGTGGCCCCGCTGCCCTCGGCGCACTTCACTCAGCCGAGCATCGCGATCAAACCTAACCGCAACGCCCGGCCGTGTGGCGATACCACCGGTTATCTGGCAAATCCGAAGGAGGTGTGAGATGGGAAGCGGATGGCAGGAATGGCCGCTGGTGCTGTTTACAGTACTGGGGCAATGCGTGGTCGGCGCGACCCTCGTCAGCGGTCTGGTCTGGCTGGCGCTGGCTGACCAGCGCGAAGCGCGGCAGCGGCTGGTGCGCAGCATGTTTTTTATCTGGCTGCTGATGGGGATCGGTTTTCTCGCCTCAGTGATGCATCTCGGTTCGCCGCTGCGGGCGTTTAATTCGCTGAACCGCGTCGGCGCCTCGGCGCTGAGCAACGAAATCGCCAGCGGCGCCTTGTTTTTCGTCGTGGGCGGATTCTGGTGGCTGCTGGCCGTGCTGGAAAAAATGCCGGCGGCGCTGGGGAAAGTCTGGCTGGCGATCGCCCTGCTGTTGGGGCTGGTGTTTGTGCTGGCGATGACCCGGGTTTATCAAATCGATACCGTGCCGACATGGTACACTGGCTACACCACCAGCGCCTTCTTCCTGACGGTACTCCTCAGCGGGCCGCTGTTCGCCGCCCTGCTGCTGCGAATAGCGAAAGTTGACGTTAACGTCTGGTTTATTGCCGGGCTGAGCGTGGCCGCGCTGGTCATCAGCGCCGCGATTATCGTGATGCAAAGCGCCGGGCTCGGCGCCATTCACAGCGCCGTTCAGCAGGCGGCCACCCTGCTGCCGGATTACGGCAGACTGCAGGCCTTACGTCTGATCCTGCTGGCGCTGGGACTTGGCTGCTGGCTGTGTCCGCTGATCCGCCGTCAGCCGCCGCGCGCTGCGGGGCTGCTGGCCGGTCTGTTGCTGGTCCTGATCGCGGAATGTATTGGCCGCGGCCTGTTTTATGGGCTCCATATGACCGTCGGTATGGCGGTTGCCCGTTAATGAGACGGCGCGCCGGCGCGCGCCGCAGAAAGGAATAAGTGATGATGCCGTTCCCTCACCGCGACGCTGTCGCCTTAAGCGCCCGTACCCTGGGCGCGTTGTTCTCTTATGCGCCGAATAGCCCGCAAATCGCGCCGCTGGTGGCCGCCTTCCAGGACGGCAGCTGGCAGCAACAGTGGCCCTTCCCGGTTGCCGCCCCGCTGGCATCGGGGTTTGCCGCGTCGGTTGAAGAGTCGTGGCCGGAAGCCTGGCAGCGCCTGTTTATCGGACCGTGGGCCCTGCCGGCGCCGCCATGGGGATCCGTCTGGCTGGATAAAGAGTCGGTGCTGTTCGGCGAATCCACACTGGCCCTGCGCGAATGGATGCGCACGAACGGCATCGCACTGGACGCCGAACGCAACGAGCCGGAAGACCATTTCGGCACCCTGCTGCTGCTGGCGGCGTGGCTGTGCGAAACGGAGCAGGAGGCGCTGTTTGCCCAGCTGCTGGCCTGGCATCTGCTGCCGTGGTCCGGGCGCTTCCTGAGCGTCTTTGTCGAACATGCCGCCCACCCCTTCTACCAGGCGCTGGGCCAGCTGGCGCAGGCGACCCTGGCGCAGTGGCAGGCAGGTCTGCCCCTCGCGGTGGCGGAAAAGCCGCTCTATCGCTAATCCCTTTGCCGCGCCGGGAGTCGGCGCGGTTTCCTTGCTGGCTTCGCTCTCCGTAACCCGCACTTATCGCTTTTGCATATAAGTTTATTCCCTATCACAATAAGGCCATGTTTTCCCAATCTCGCTGTGACCGATGCATCGTCTTCATCCCTATCCTGATGTGCAGGTGATTTTTCGTCGCCTGCTGATCGCCACGCTGATTGGCCTTCTCGCCGCCCTGGCGGTGGCCCTGTTTCGCCATGCCATGGTGGTGCTGGAAACGCTGTTTCTCGGTAACGACAGCGGGAGCCTGGTCAACGCCGCGCAGTCGCTGCCGGCGTGGCGACGGCTGATTACCCCGGCGCTGGGGGGACTGGCGGCAGGGGCACTTCTCTGGCTGTGGCAACGACGCCGCGTTGCCCGTCCGCATGCCGCCACCGATTATATGGAAGCCCTGGAGACCGGAGACGGTTGCTTCGATACGCCGGCAAGCCTGGTGAAGTCGCTGGCCTCGCTGCTGGTGGTGGTCTCCGGCAGCGCGATTGGCCGGGAAGGCGCCATGATCCTGCTGGCCGCGCTGGCGGCCTCACTGTTCGCCCGCCGCTTCACGCCGCAGGCCGAATGGAAACTGTGGGTCGCATGCGGCGCCGCCGCCGGGATGGCCAGCGCCTATCATGCTCCACTGGCCGGCAGCCTGTTTATCGCTGAAATTCTGTTTGGCACGCTGATGCTGGCCTCGCTTGGGCCGGTAGTGATCTCGGCAGTGATCGCCCTGCTGCTGACCCAGTTTCTCAACGGCGGCGCCGCGCCGTTGTACCATGTCGTCCTGCAGCAGGATCTCAGCGCGCTGCACTATGGCCTGATGCTCGCCACCGGACTGCTGGCCGGACTGTGCGGGCCGCTGTTTATCTGGCTGATGGAATACAGCCACCGCGGGTTCGTCAGGCTGAAACTGGCGCCGCCGTGGCAGCTGGCGCTGGGTGGTCTGATCGTCGGCGGCTTATCGCTCATCACTCCGGCGGTGTGGGGCAACGGCTACAGCGTGGTGCAAAGCTATCTGCTGCTGCCGCCGCCCGGCGCGCTGCTGGTGGCGGTATTCCTGTGCAAACTGCTGGCAGTGCTGGCCAGCAGTGGCTCCGGCGCGCCGGGCGGGGTGTTTACCCCCACGCTGTTTGTCGGCCTGGCGATGGGCATGCTATTGGCCCGCTTCAGCGGGCTGTGGCTACCGGGGGGGCAGGAGATGGCTATGATGATGGGACTGACCGGCATGGCGGCGTTTCTTGCCGCCACTACCCATGCGCCAATCATGTCGACTCTGATGATTTGTGAGATGACCGGGCAGTATGTGCTGCTGCCCGGCCTGCTGATCACCTGCGTGGTGGCGTCGGTGCTGTCGCGGACGTTACGCCGGGATTCGATCTATCGCCATCACGTTGCCGAGCATGTCTAAGTCGACGTAGCGGCTTAGCTCACGCTGTTCGGCGCGCGGCAGATACGGTAGCTCGCCAATGAGCGGCGCCGGCAGCTTTTTGCTGAGCACATCGATGATTTCGGCGTAGTGCGCCAGACCGGGGTTGATGCGGTTGGCCACCCAGCCGATCAGCGGCAGCCCGTCATTGGCGATCGCCTGGGCCGTCAGCAGCGCATGGTTGATGCACCCTTCCTGGATCCCCACCACCATCAGCACCGGGAGCTGCTCCTGTACCACCCATTCGGAGAGCGGTCGCAGGTCGTTCATCAGGCTGCGCCAGCCGCCGGTGCCTTCAACCACCACGTGTTCAACTTGCCCGGCCAGCCGCTGCAAACCATCCGACAGCAGACCGTAGTTGATCGGGCAGCTGTGCGCCACGCTGCTTTCGTCTTCGCTTAAGGCGATGGGATTGACAGCCTCATAGGGTAACGCCAGCGTGGAGACGCTCTGCAACACCAGCGCGTCTTTATTACGCAAACCGTCCGGCGTCTCTTTGCTGCCCTTCGCCACAGGCTTGTACCCGGCCACGCTTTTGCCTCTGGCAGCAAGTGCCTGCAACAGCGCACGGGAAACCACTGTCTTCCCGACAGAGGTGTCTGTACCTGTAATAAAGAAACGCTTAAACATCACTAACCCCACAGTTTTGTCGATGAAATATACGGGAGAGAAATAATCAACAGTGGGCAAAGTCTACGTGAAGCCGCTGGGGGTCAGCTTGAGATAGCGCAATTTTTGGTGTGACTATGAAAAAATGTTAACCCTGTAACAGTCGTATGAGTAAGGATCCGTTATAGAGCGCATCCTTGACCAGCGCCGCGCCAGCCATCGTTCCGCGGTTGGAGAACTGGGTGCTTTCAACCGCGATATGCTGGCTGTAGGCCGGGAGTGATTGTTGCCGAATGCAGCTGGAAATTGCCGGAAAAAGAATGTCTGCCGCCAGGTTAAACGGCGAGCCGATCAGGATTTTCTGCGGGTTAAACAGATTGACCATGATCGCCAGAATGCGACCGACGTGATGACCGACGCCGCTGATAATGTCCCGGGCCAGCAGGTCGCCCTGCAGCGCCGCCTGGCATAGCCACTCCACGCTCAGCGGACGCTGATGCAGCAGCGAGCTCATCGACTGCGCCATCCGCATCTGCGCCAGCTCCAGCACGCTCTCCACGCTGGCGATCGTTTCCAGACAGCCATGGTTGCCGCAGTAGCAGCGTTTGCCGTAGGGGTCGACCTGGGTATGACCGATCTCCACGAGGCTGCTGCTGCCGGCGTGCAGCAGACGTCCGTCGGTGATAACCCCGGCGCCGACGTTATGATCGATCACCACCTGAATGACGTCCCTGGCGCCGCGCGAGGCGCCAAACAGCGATTCCGCCATGGTCCAGGCGCTAATGTCATGCTGAATATAGACCGGCACCCCGGTATGGTTGGCCAGCGTTTCGCCCAACGGGACGTCTTTGACCTCTTCATAAAACGGCATGCGATGAATAATGCCGTTTTCGGTATCAATGATACCCGGCATCGTTATGGCGATGGAGGTGAGACGTTCCAGCTTCTTCTGGTGGCGAATAAAGAAGCGATCGATATGGTCGATAATCCGCGTCAGAAACGGCGAGCTGTCGGTAAGCGCCAGCTCCAGCTGCTCCTCCACCACCAGCTGGCTGCTTAAATCGCGCAGCGAAAGGTGGATCTCGCCGCGGCTGATACGCACCGCCAGATAGTGCCAGGCCTCGGTTTCCACCATCAGACCCACCGCCGGGCGCCCGCGGCTGCCGGGCTCCTGAATCTCGGTCTCCTGCACCAGATGCGCTTCCAGCATCTCGCGGACAATTTTGGTGATGCTGGCGGGCGCCAGTTGCGCAAATCGGGAGAGGTCGATACGCGATACCGGGCCGAGCTGATCAATCAGGCGATAGACGGCGCCCGCATTGGTCTGCTTAATTTGATCGATATGGCCTGGTTGACTATCCGCTACCACCATTGACTCCCTTTATTTTCGCGCTTCGAAATAAACTTTCGGCTATGGTGAAGCACTTCGATGGTGAACGTCAAATTTTTGCTTAGCCTTGTGATTTACCGCACATTTCCAGCCCCTTTTTGCCTCAATTGCGCTCGTTTTTCCAGGCCAGCAACGTGTCACGAAAGCGTTTTGCCAGCGCCCCCTGCTCATGGTGTTTCGACCACACCAGCCACATCTCCGACACCGCATCCTGTTCGTCAATCGGCAGCCAGCGCATTTCGCTGAGCTGCACGCGCTGAAAGGAGGCCGGCAGGATCGACACCCCCAGCCCGGCGGCCACCAGGCCAATAATGGTCATCGCCTCCCCCACCTCCTGGGCAATCACCGGCGTATGACCGTAGCGGCGCAGCAGGCCAAGGATATCGTCATACAGGCCGGTACCGACGTGCGGGTCGAAAAAGACGAACGGCTCCCGCGCCAGCGCCGCCAGGCTGACCGAGGGCTGGCGGGCCAGCGGATGGTCCGCCGGGACCATCGCCAGCAGCGGCTCGCGCAGCACTCGCTGCCACGCCAGGGTGTCCGGCAGTTGGGTATTGCGCAACAGGCCGAGGTCGAGGGCTCCCTCGCTCAGCGGGACAATCTGTTCGCGGGTATTGGTCTCGCGGGTGAGAATATGTACATCCGGGTAGCGCTGACGAAACAGGGACAGCGTATCGGATACCGCCTTGATAAAAGGAGCCGAGGAGGTAAAGCCGATACGCAGTTCGCCCGTTTCCCCATGGTGCAGACGGGCGGCGCGGGCGGCCGCGTCCTCCACCTGGGCGAGAATTTGTCGGCTGTCGGCGAGAAACTGTTTTCCCGCCGCCGTCAGGCTGACGCTGCGGTTGGTGCGGGCGAACAGGCGGGCGCCGGTCTGCTGCTCGAGGATCTGAATTTGCTGGCTTAACGGCGGTTGAGAGATGTTCAGTCGCGCCGCGGCGCGGCCAAAATGCAGCTCCTCGGCGACGGCGACAAAGTAGCGCAAATGACGCAACTCGATATTCATATTTAAAACGTCTTATTTGAGATTATTAATATATTAGACAGAATATTTACATTTTCATACCCTAAAAATGTGAGCTGAATGGTCACAACACTCTGTTGGTAAGCAGCAACTTCTACCCAAGGAATTCTCTGTGAGTCGTACAACAACCGTTGACACCGTGCCGGCGGGCGAGGTCAGCGTCGCTGGTGCATCCCGCCCGGATCCGTTTATTAAGCGCGGCACCCCGCAGTTTATGCGCGTCACGCTCGCGCTATTCTCCGCCGGTCTGGCCACCTTCGCCCTGCTCTACTGCGTGCAGCCGATCCTGCCGGTGCTGTCGAACGAGTTCGGCGTATCGCCGGCCAGCAGCAGTATCTCTCTCTCCATTTCCACGGCGATGCTGGCGGTGGGCCTGCTGTTTACCGGCCCGCTGTCGGATGCCATAGGCCGCAAGCCGGTGATGGTCACCGCGCTGCTGCTGGCCGCCTGCTGCTCGCTGTTGTCGACCATGATGACCAGCTGGCACGGCATCCTGATTATGCGCGCCCTGATTGGCCTGTCGCTGAGCGGCGTGGCGGCGGTCGGCATGACCTACCTGAGCGAGGAGATCCACCCCAGCTTTGTGGCCTTCTCTATGGGACTCTATATCAGCGGCAACTCCATCGGCGGCATGAGCGGCCGCTTGCTCACCGGGGTCTTTACCGATTTTTTCGGCTGGCGCGTGGCGCTGGCGGTGATCAGCGGCTTCGCCCTGGCCGCGGCGATTATGTTCTGGCGAATCCTGCCCGAGTCGCGCCATTTCCGCCCGACCTCGCTGCGGCCAAAAACGCTGCTGATTAATTTCCGCCTGCACTGGCGCGATCGCGGCCTGCCACTGCTGTTCGTCGAGGGTTTCCTGCTGATGGGGGCCTTTGTCACCCTGTTTAACTACATTGGCTACCGTCTGATGATGTCGCCGTGGTCATTAAGCCAGGCGGTGGTGGGTCTGCTGTCGGTGGCGTATCTCACCGGGACCTGGAGCTCGCCGAAAGCGGGCGCCATGACCGTACGCTATGGCCGCGGTCCGGTGATGCTCGGCTTTACCGGCGTGATGCTCTGCGGCCTGCTGATGACGCTCTTTTCTTCCCTGTGGCTTATTTTCCTCGGCATGCTGCTGTTCTCCGCCGGCTTCTTCGCCGCGCACTCCGTCGCCAGCAGCTGGATTGGCCCGCGCGCGCGCCGCGCCCGCGGTCAGGCGTCATCGCTGTATCTGTTCAGTTATTATCTTGGCTCAAGCCTGGCGGGGACATTAGGCGGGGTGTTCTGGCATCGCTACGGCTGGAACGGCGTCGGCGGATTTATCGCGCTGCTGCTCCTTGCCGCGCTGTTGACCGGCACTTGCCTGTATCGGCGACTCAAATAATCGCGCGTGACGTGGCCTGCGGGCCACGTTTCACCACATGCCCATGATAGATGACAAGCCCATCAGCTCTCTGACGGCATCAACGGACAGTAAGGCAATAAACAGCCAGGTGAACGGATTCATAAACCACCCCCGAACCTCCAGACTTGCGTTATCGATCACAGTTTAGTCACGATGCGTTACCGATTTCTGCAATAGTGCTCACAGAGCCACGCTTTTTTTCCTGCTATCACGCGGCTAATGCTTTACCCCGCCCTCTGCGCGCCACGCTCGACCCGCCAGGCGTATCAGGATAGTGTAGAGGCATACCGATAATCTGTTCATTCACCTGTCACGGACCGAACGCTACTATGACTGAAAATACGCCTTATCAGCAGCTTACCCGCACCTTTCAGCGCCTGTCGCGCTTTTCGCATCTCTCCGCCATCGCCGGCTGGGATATGTTCGCCATGATGCCTCCGGGCGGTAGCGCCGCCCGCGGCGAAGCGCTGGCGGAACTCGGCGTGCTACAGCATCAGATCCTGACCGATAAAAAAGTGGGCCAATGGCTGCAGGCGGCCCGCCAGCAGGATCTCAACGACCTCGAACAGGCCAACCTGCGGGAAATGCAGCGCCAGTACGATCAGGCGGCGCTGCTGCCGGAGAGCCTGGTGGAGGCCAAATCGCTGGCCGGTAGCCGTTGCGAACATGCCTGGCGCAGTCAGCGGCCGGCTAATGACTGGGCTGGCTTTGCCGATAATTTGCGCGAGGTGGTCAGGCTGAGCCGCGAGGAAGCGCAGATCCGCGCCGACGCCCGGGGCGGTTCACGCTATGACGCGCTGCTGGATATTTTCGAACCGGATATGACCAGCGCCCGGCTGGACAGCCTGTTTGCCGACCTCAAGTCCTGGCTGCCTTCCCTGCTGCGACAAGCGGTCGATAAGCAGGCGACGCGAACCTTGATCGCCCCGCAGGGGCCGTTCCCGATCCCTGAGCAGCGCGAACTGGGTCTGCAGGCGATGCGCATCCTCGGCTTTGACTTTGACGGTGGGCGTCTGGACATCAGCGCCCACCCGTTTTGCGGCGGCGTCCCTCAGGATGTGCGCATCACCACCCGCTACAACGAAAACGACCTGCTCAGCGCTCTGTTCGGCGTGATCCACGAGACCGGCCACGCCCGCTATGAGCAGAATCTGCCTCGCCCGTGGGTCGACCAGCCGGTAGGACTGGCCCGCTCTACTGCTATCCATGAGTCGCAGAGCCTGTTCTTCGAAATGCAGCTGGGACGCAGCGAGCGCTTCCTTAAACGCCTGTTGCCGGCGGTGCGCGAACGCTTTGGCGATCGGCCGGCCTTTAGCGAGGAGAATTTCATCGCCTGGAACCAGCGGGTGAAACCAGGCTTTATTCGCGTTGATGCCGATGAGGTCAGCTATCCGGCGCATGTGATCCTGCGCTATGAAATTGAACGCGCGCTGATCGACGGCGAGATAGAGGTGGAAGATATTCCGTCGCTGTGGGATGAGAAAATGCAGCACTGGCTGGGACTGTCGACCACCGGCAACTACCGGGACGGCTGTATGCAGGATATTCACTGGACCGACGGCGGCTTCGGCTACTTCCCTTCCTACACGCTGGGGGCGATGTATGCCGCGCAGCTGATGGCCGCCGCCCGTCGCGCGCTGCCGACGTTAGACCGCGATATCGCGGAAGGGGATTTCAGCGCCCTGTTTGACTGGCTGCGGCAGAATATCTGGCAGCATGGCAGCCGCTTCACCACCTCGCAGCTGATCCAGCAGGCCACCGGCGAGGATCTTAACAGCCGCTACTTCCGCGACCACCTTACCGCCCGCTATCTGTGATCGTCCGCGCCGGGCTGCCCGGCGCGTCCTTCCACTCCCCGCCTTGTACATTCGGTTACACGCCGATACCAAACACTCACGGAAAGCCCGAAAAGACAAGCATATAGTGATTTCACCGGCCCCGCAGTGGGGTTGAAATTAAGAAAACTTTTCGAGGATATCAGAATGAAAAAAGTATTAGCTCTGGTCGTTGCCGCTGCTATGGGTCTCTCTTCCGCCGCTTTCGCTGCTGACGCAGTAAGCACCACTCAGGCGCCAGCTGCTACCCACAGCACTGCTGCCAAGACCACCCATCACAAAAAACACCATAAAGCCGCGGCCAAACCAGCTGCAGAGCAGAAAGCTCAGGCTGCCAAAAAACACAAGAAAGCAGAAGCTAAACCAGCCGCTGCCCAGAAAGCCCAGGCCGTTAAAAAACACAAAAAAGCAGAAGCCAAACCCGCCGCTCCGCAGAAAGCCCAGGCCGCGAAAAAGCACCACAAAGCTGCCGCTAAACCGGTAGCCCAGAAAGCTCAGGCAGCGAAAAAACACCACAAAACCACCAAACACCAGGCCGCTAAACCTGCTGCACAGCCGGCAGCCTAATTCCTCCCGGTGAACCAACCTTCTTAAATAATCGGCGCTGCTTCAGCGCCGTTTTTTCTGGAGAGCACTATGCTGCGGCGTTATCGTTTTGAGCTCATCCTGATCCTGTTAATCATTTGCGCAGTGGTTGCGACCCGCTTTTTCCTCTATTAATCATTTCGTCTTTCTCTCCCGTTTTGCCGCCTGGCTCAGACTTCACGGAAGGTGAATGTCGCGCAAATATTGTTGCCCACCCTTATCACTCTCTTTTACCCTGCCGCTGCCAGCGGCGCAAATCATGCCCGGCGCCCGAAGACGCCAGACACGTTAGCAATAAACCATCGCGCGCCTGGCCCCCACGCGGCGGCCAGACTCATCACAACGCACGTACCGCTTCCATCACCAGATAGCCGGTTGCGCCCCAGATGGCCACCGAGACCAGGGAAACATAGACCAGTGCGCGAATACCTTTTTTAGACATATACCCTCCGAACGCCGGGGAAATAGAATTCAGGCTATCATCGCCGGTATTACCTCTCTATTTACTCAACGGCCGGGTGACGGTAACAACGTTTTCGGTGAGAAAATGTTTCGCATTGAAAATAATTACGTGAGGCGTAAAGAAGTGCGAATTCTGGTGAAGTTCTGGCGGGTAAAAGTATTATTTTTGCGCATTATGCTGCCAAACCAGTAATAACCTCAAAGAGGTATTGCTGCATTATTCGCCAATTTCAGTACGTTCTGATACACGAATGTGCTTGCGCCAGACCGTGCTTTCTGCGGAAATAGCAGCAGAAGGTTAATGGTATTAACCGATTGAAATCAGAAGGTTTTACCCGCGCCAGAGCCTGTCGCGCGCAGATGAGACATGCCGTTTGGCCTGATTAGAATTATTGTTTACTTTCAAAAACTTAAATCTCCTGCTACTGTCAATAGACATCATAGCCTCCCCCAGAGAGTGATATGCGTAGAGACGTTCTGTTATTACTGTGTTCATTTTATCTGTTACCTCTGGGCGCACATGCCGAAGATAGCGGACTGAGCGCCAAAGATATTAAGACGTTGTTTTTCGGCCACGATGAGCGTAAAGCGGTGAGCCGCCCGGAGGAGAGTCCGTGGGACGCGATTGGCCAGCTGGAGACCGCCAGCGGCAATCTGTGCACGGCGACGCTCATCTCCCCCAATCTGGCGCTGACCGCAGGCCACTGCCTGTTAACGCCCCCGCGCGGCAAGCCGGACAAAGCGGTCGCTCTGCGCTTTATTTCCCGCAAGGGCAACTGGGTGTATGAGATCCACGGCATTGACGGACGCGTGGATCCCGGATTAGGCAAGCGTCTGAAAGCCGACGGTGACGGCTGGATCGTTCCCTCCGCCGCGGCGCCCTCGGATTTTGGCCTGATCGTGCTGCGCTATGCTCCCTCGGGCATCACGCCGATCCCGCTCTTCCCCGGCAGTAAGGCCGATTTAACCGCCGCGCTGAAGGCGGCGGACCGGAAAGTGACCCAGTCAGGTTATCCTGAAGATCATCTGGACAATCTTTACAGCCATCAGGATTGCATCGTCACCGGCTGGGCGCAAAACAGCGTCCTGTCGCACCAGTGTGATACCCTGCCCGGCGACAGCGGCTCGCCGCTGCTGCTGAAAACCGCGGACGGCTGGCAAGTGATCGCCGTGCAAAGTTCGGCTCCCGGCCCGCAGGATCGCTGGCGGGCGGACAACCGCGCCATCGCGGTGACCGGCTTTCGCGATAAGCTGGAGGCGCTGGCCGGAGAGTAATTACTCCTGCTGCCGACGCCGCTGCAGCAGGTCGGCGATCGGCATCGGTTTACTGAAGTAAAAGCCCTGTAGCCGGTCGCAACCGGCCCGCCGCAGCAGCGCCAGCTGTTGCGGATCTTCAACCCCCTCCGCCACGACCGTCATCCCCAGCGCGCGGGCGATGCGCACCGTGCCGCGCACCATCTCCGCCGCCTGCGCATCGCAATCCACTCGCCCGGCGAGGGATTTGTCAATCTTCAGGCTGTCAAAGCGAAAGCGGCGTAAATAGCCGATGCTGGAGTAACCGGTGCCAAAATCGTCCAGCGCCACGGCGATGCCCTGAGCCTTCAGATTCTCCACCACCGCCTGCGAACGTTCCGGATTTTCCAGCACATAACTCTCCGTCACCTCCACCTGCAGGCGCGACGGCGGAAAGCGGCAGGCAGCGACCGTTTCCATCACCCGGCTTTCAAACGCCGGATCGCGAAATTGCGCCGGCGAGATGTTCACCGACAGCAGCAGATCGCCCACCGGCTGCAGGTCGCTGCAGGCGCGTTGCAGGACGAACTGGCCGAGGGTGTCAATCAGGCCGCTACTCTCGGCAATGGCGATAAACGCATCCGGCGCCAGCGCACCCTGCGGGCGACGCGGCCAGCGCAGCAGCGCTTCAACGCCGGTCATCGCCAGCGTATCGGCATCGACCACCGGCTGATACCAGACCTCAAATTCATCCTGCTCCAGCCCCTGACGGATGCCATTCTCAATCATCAGCTGATGACGTCGCACGGCATCCAGCGCATCGTCATACCAGGCCGTCCGCCCCTTGCCGCTCTTCTTGGCGTGGTACATGGCGATATCCGCCCGGCGAAACAGTTCGGTACTGGAGCATTCCGCCGGAGTACCGCTGGCGATGCCGATGCTGGCGCCGATATAAATTGTGCGTTTGCTCAGCGCCACCGGCGCTTTAAGCAGCTCCAGCGCCGCCCACGCGAACGCCGCGGCCCGGTCGATCGCCTGTTCGCCGCTCACCGCCATGGCGAACTCATCCCCGCCCATTCTTGCCAGCATGGCCCCCGCCGGCACCCGTTTTTGCAGCGCGCTGGCGATATGGCGGATCAGAGTGTCGCCCACATCGTGGCCATAGTTATCATTCACATCCTTAAAACCGTCCAGATCGATAAACACCACGCACTGCATATCGTGCTTACTCGTGTCGCACACCTGGCTGAGCCGCAGCAGCAGCGCACGCCGGTTGGGCAGGCGGCTAAGCCAGTCAATCAGGGCGATCTCCCGCGCCTGACGTTCGCCGCGGGCCAGCTTATACATGCCGAGGCTGCTGAACAGAATAAACAGCAGGATCAGGCTCGCGGCCACCCCGGCGATCAGCCGCATACTGCCTGACGAGGCCAGGGCCGCTTCGGCGCCGGGCAGACGCGGCTGCCACGCCAGATAGCCCAGAATCTCGCCTACCTGCGTGCGCAGCGGGATCCGGTGTTCGCCTGGGCCGTCGCTGAGATGCAGATGGCTTATCTGGAAGGTGTCGCCTAAACGCTCCAGCAGCTGAGGGCTGATGTGCCGGGTAATGACCAGATAGCGTCGGGTCTCGTCAGCCACCTGCAGCCGGCCGCTCGTCGGCCGTATCAGGCCGATGCCGACGAAAGCGATCCCGGCCTCGGTACGTGTGATGCCGGCGAAGGCGTTTTTCCCCTCGCGCAGAGCCTGTGCATGATAGCGGATCAGGCTGGTCAGCCCGGCGCCGAGAAATGAGAGGTCTGCGCGGGGCATGACCTGACTCTGAAAGGCGCCCCACAGGATGTGATAATGTTCATCAAGGACAAAGGTGCCGTCATACAGGTTATTGATTTTGAAGCCGGATCCCCAGGAGTCGTACAGCCATTTTTGATCCAGGCTGGGAGCGTAAGTCTGGGTCACGGCATCGTCCCAGATGGCATTGTCCAGCACCAGCGACAGCACCCGGTTGACCGAGGTCTGCACCGCCCCTTCCACCGACAGGACCGAGCGCTGCTGATCAATTTCATTGGATTTGCTGGCAATGAGGTGTTGCGAGAGGTAAAGCAGGGAGATCACCGACGCGGTGAGGCCGAGCCCGGCGAGAAAAATCATTATTGACAACGTCCTGGCGGAAGGAATTTTCCGCCAGCCGAAAGCTGTGAGCATGCGCAGTCCTCATCGTCACCGGGCACAATACCTGCGGGGCCGGTCTTGAGTAAGCATACTACAGCGAACCCGTTTTGCCGCCTGGCTTTGCAGGCGGCGCGACGTCAGGCGAGTTTAATTAACACCATGCCGGCAACCAGCAGGATGACTCCCGCCCAGCCTTTGTTATTCAGGCGCTGGCCAAACAGCACCCAGCCGGCGGCGATGGTCGCCGCGATACCGAAGCCGCCCCACAGCGCATAGGCGACCGACAGATCGATGCCTTTCACCGCCTGCGACAGGGCACTGAACGCGCCCAGCACCGCCGCCAGCGACAGAATGCCATAGACCTTGCGGCGGAAACCGTCGGAAAACTTCAAAAAGACGTTGGCAATAATTTCCAGAACAATGGCGATAGCCAGCCAGATGGCGTGTATCCACTCAAACTGCTGCATGAGCCACCTCCTGCTTCGACGACGCTTTTTTCTGGGTGCCGGACTTAATTAAGACGATCCCCACCACCAGGGTGGTCAGACCGGCTATTTTCAGCAGCGACAGGCTTTCATCAAACAACAGTACGCTGAACAGGGTGATCAGCAGAATACCAATTCCTTCCCATAACGCGTAGGCCACGCCGAGGGCAATTTTTTTAACCGCAAAGGCGAGAAAAATATATGACAGGGCAATCATGGCCAGCATTAAAATAAAGCCGGTATGCCCACCGCTAATGCTTGCCCATTTCATCGACAAGGTGCCGGTAATTTCAGCAATAATCGCTAAAGCTAATAAAATCCAATAAAACATGATCCCTTCTCCTGCTTGAGAATATAATCCATTACCGTTTACGCGACGCGTAAACAGGAAAATTTCTGACGTAGATTTCGCTGTGCGCTTGGCGCCAGCTCAGGCAGAAAGAAGGTGACTATAGCGCCGAATGCCAGTGCTGTTCGCCGGCAAAACGGGAAAAAGTGAGGGATACTGCGGGGTGATTTAAAATATACATCCTGAACTGATTGTCCATAAAATTACAATTATCCGCGGTGTTGCTTCTCGTCCGGTGCGGATGAAAATTGTCCTCAGTAGTTAAACACAGGTAGATTTGTAGCATAGTGCTACATTTTATTCAAAGACTTTGCAATTCTTTACGACGCGGTTTTGCTGCAATGCGTTTTTTCTGAAAAAAAACGTCATTATGCTAATGTAACGCAACCTGTTAACAGGCAAGGAAGATTGAGGACGGGATCCTATGGCTAAACCTATTATTACACTTAACGGATTAAAGATGGTCATCATGCTGGGCATGCTGGTGATCATCCTGACCGGCATTCGCTTTGCGGCAGACATTATTGTCCCGTTTATACTCGCGCTTTTTCTGGCGGTGATTATTAATCCGCTGGTCCAGTTGCTGGTCCGCTGCCGGGTGCCACGCGTGCTGGCGATCTCATTGCTGATCGGCCTTATCGTCATGTTAGCCGTTGTGCTGCTGGCCTCGCTGGGAACCTCGCTTAACGAGCTGGCGCGCACCCTGCCGCAGTACCGCAACTATCTCTACGAACCGATGCAAACCATCGCTCCCTGGCTGCAGCGCCTGGGCTTTACCGTCTCGGTGGTGGAGCTTAACAAATACATCGACCCCAACGCCGTGATGACCCTGGTCACCGGTCTGCTCACTCAGCTGTCGAACGCCATGTCCTCGATTTTTCTGCTGCTGCTGACGGTGGTGTTTATGCTGCTGGAGGTTCCGCAACTGCCCGCCAAACTGCAGCAGCTGATGTCCCGCCCGGTAGAAGGCATGGGGGCCATTCAGCGCGCCATTGACAGCGTGTCGCATTATCTGGTGCTGAAGACCGCGATTAGCCTGGTCACCGGGCTGGTGGTCTGGGGCATGCTGGTTCTGCTGGACGTGCGTTTCGCCTTTATGTGGGGGCTGCTGGCCTTCGCGCTGAACTATATTCCCAATATTGGCTCCGTGCTGGCGGCCATCCCGCCGATCCTGCAGGTCCTGGTATTCGGCGGTCTGTACGAGGCGCTGGTGGTGCTGGCCGGCTATCTGATCGTTAACCTGGTGTTCGGCAATATTCTCGAACCGCGGATCATGGGGCGCGGCCTGGGACTCTCCACCCTGGTGGTATTCCTGTCGTTGATCTTCTGGGGCTGGCTGCTGGGTCCGGTCGGGATGCTCCTGTCGGTGCCGTTGACGATCATCGTCAAAATCGCCCTCGAGCAGACCAGCGGCGGCCAGAGCATCGCATTCTTATTAAGTGATGTGAGCAAAGAGTAACCCTTCCCCGGGCCGGCGACTGGC
>NZ_JBEAJL010000100.1:0-161680 GCF_040065275.1 Klebsiella sp. JB_Kp042 | reverse complement strand
GCAGTTGACTTTTAATCAATTGGTCGCAGGTTCGAATCCTGCACGACCCACCAATGTAAAAAGGCGCCCTAAAGGCGCCTTTTTGCTATGCGCGGAACGCACGCTCTGGCCACGAGCCTCCCCGTGGCGATAAACCGCTATCAACGCTGATACAGCGGATCTTCAACCCTGGCGGCGGTGAGATTCTCCCCTTCTTCTCGCACGATTTCCCATAACGCCTGGGCGGCGGTCGACAGCGAGCGATTTTTCCGGCATGCCAGCATCAGCTGCCGCTCCATTATCGGAGTGAGTCGCTTCACCGCCAGATGGCTTCCCTGCGGTAACGGCAGCGCCAGCGCCGGCAGTACGCTGATGCCAATTCCCGACTCCACCATCGGAAACAGCGTTGCCGGATGGCCAATCTCCTGCACAATGTTCGCCCGGACAGCCAGCCTGCTGAGAGCCGCATCAATCAGCGGACGGCTGCCGGAGGCATAGTCCTGCAGGATCAGTCTCTCATTCTGTAGCGCCTGCCATGGCACTTCAGTCAGGCTGGCAAAAGGATGATCCTCCCGGCAGAGCAGCAAAAAAGGTTCCGCCAGGACCACTTCACATTGCAGGTCCGCCGCCGGGCCAGGGTCAATCACAATGCCGAAATCCACTTCCCCCTGGCGAATACTCTCCAGCACCCACTGCTGGGGCCGGTCGTGCAGGACGAAATCGATATCAGGATAGCGACGATTGCTGTGGGCAATACACTGGGGAATAAGGTGGGCGGAAATCGTCTGACTGGCGGCAACCTTGACGGTGCCGCTCAGCTGCTGGCCTACCCGACCGGCATCGCGCAGCGTCACCGCCAGCTCATCGAGCAAGCGCTCCAGCCTGCCTGCCAGCTGCTGACCCGCCTCGGTGAGGACCACCTCCCGGGTGGTACGGTCGAGGAGACGGACCCCGGTCTGATGCTCCAGCTCCTTGACGCTGTGGCTGACGGCCGACTGGCTTAAGCCAATCATCTCCCCCGCCCGGCTAAAGCTCCTGGCGCGGGCGACGGTAACAAATACTTTTAACTGACGCAGAGAGTAATTCATCTTTTTTATTCATGAATAGATGCAATAAATCAATTTTATTTCTCAAATCAAAAAAAGCACAATAACGCATCTCTTTTCAGGAGCGTTTATGAAACTTTTCCGCATTCTCGATCCGTTTACGGCAACCCTGGTCACCGTTGTCCTGTTGGCCTCATTCTTCCCGGCCCGGGGCGCTTTCGTCCCCTTCTTTGAACACCTGACCACCGCCGCCATCGCCCTGCTGTTCTTTATGCACGGCGCCAAACTCTCCCGTGAGGCAATTATCGCCGGCGGCAGCCACTGGCGTTTGCATCTGTGGGTGATGTGCAGCACCTTTATTCTCTTCCCGGTGCTGGGGGTCCTGTTTGCCTGGTGGGCGCCGGTGAAGGTCGATCCGATGCTCTACAGCGGCTTTATTTATTTGTGCATTCTGCCGGCCACCGTGCAATCCGCCATCGCCTTCACCTCGCTGGCCGGAGGCAACGTCGCGGCGGCGGTCTGCTCAGCCTCGGCCTCCAGCCTGTTGGGCATCTTTGTTTCACCGCTGCTGGTGGGTGCCCTGATGAACCTTCATGGCGCAGGCGGTAGCCTCGAGCAGGTCGGAAAGATCATGTTGCAGCTGCTGTTGCCTTTCGTGCTCGGCCATTTATCGCGGCCGTGGATCGGCAACTGGGTGGCGAAGCATAAGAAGTGGATTGGTAAGACCGACCAGACCTCGATTCTGCTGGTGGTTTACTCCGCCTTTAGCGAGGCGGTGGTGAACGGCATCTGGCATAAAGTGGGTCTGGGATCGCTGCTGTTTATCGTGGTGGTCAGCCTGGTGCTGCTGGCCATCGTCATCGCGGTCAATGTGTTCGTCGCCCGCCGCTGCGGCTTTAACAAAGCCGATGAAATTACCATCGTCTTCTGCGGTTCGAAAAAGAGCCTGGCCAACGGCATCCCGATGGCCAATATTCTCTTTCCGACCTCCATCCTCGGCATCATGGTGCTGCCGCTGATGATCTTCCATCAAATCCAGCTGATGGTCTGCGCGGTGCTGGCGCGGCGCTATAAACAGCAAACCGATGCGCGTCTCGCTCAGGAAAAGGCCAACGCCGCCAAAGCTTAACGCGCTTTCTTCAGGGGCTGGACCAGATCGCTCAGCCCCTCGCTTTTAATCAGCAGGGTCAGCGCCATCAGCTCGCCGAGATGGCCGGCAGGGAATTGATCCTTGCGCGCGAACCACAATAAATACTCCTCCGGGACATCGATTAAACGACGCCCCTTGTATTTACCGAACGGCATCTCAGTATTGGCGATCTCCACCAGCTGCGCTTTATCCACGTTATTCTCCCAGCAGACGCATCATTTCGGCTTCGTCAATCACCTCGATGCCGAGCTCCTGCGCTTTCGCCAGCTTAGAACCCGCCGCTTCGCCAGCAATCACCAGATCGGTCTTCTTCGATACGCTGCCCGCCACCTTCGCCCCCAGCGCCACCAGACGCGCTTTGGCGTCATCCCGCGACAGCTGACTGAGGCTGCCGGTCAGGACGACGGTTTTGCCTGCAAACGGGCTGTCAATCTCTTCCGCCTTCACCACCACCGGCGCCGGCCAGTGAACCCCTTCCGCCAGCAGCTGCGCGATGACATCGCGGTTGCTCTCTTCGGCAAAGAAGTTGAAGGTATGGGTGGCGACCACAATGCCGACATCAGGGACCTTCTGCAGCTCCTCAATGGAAGCCTGCTCCAGGGCCTCGAGGGTGCCGAAATGCGCCGCCAGGCCCGCCGCCGTCGCTTCCCCTACCTCGCGAATGCCTAAGGCGTAGAGGAAACGTGCAAAGGTTGTCTCTTTGGCTTTCTCGAGAGCGTTGACCACGTTTTGCGCGGACTTCGGCCCCATCCGATCCAGCCCGGTCAGTTTCCCTGCGGTCAGCCGGAACAGATCCGCCGGGGTATGGACGTACTCTTTCTCCACCAGCTGGTCGATGATCTTGTCGCCCATGCCGTCAACGTCCAGCGCGCGACGGGAGACAAAGTGCTTGAGCGACTCTTTACGCTGCGCGCCGCAGATAAGGCCGCCGGTACAGCGGGCTACCGCCTCGCCTTCCACTCGCTCAACGTCGGACTGACAGACCGGGCAGTGGGTCGGGAATTCAACATCCCGGGCATCTGCCGGGCGTTCGGAAAGCACCACGTTGACCACCTGAGGGATCACGTCGCCTGCCCGGCGAATCACCACCTTGTCGCCGATTTTCAAGCCTAAGCGTTCGATCTCATCGGCATTATGCAACGTGGCATTACTCACCAGCACGCCGGCGACATGGACCGGCTCCAGGCGCGCCACCGGCGTAATCGCCCCGGTGCGGCCCACCTGGAACTCCACGTCCCGGACGAAAGTCATCTGCTCCTGGGCGGGGAACTTAAAGGCCACGGCCCAGCGCGGCGCGCGGGCCACGAAACCTAACTGCTCCTGCAGCGCCAGCGAATCGACTTTGATCACCACGCCATCAATGTCAAAGCCCAGATGGGGACGATCTTCCTCGACTTTACGATAGTAAGTGAGCACTTCCTCGGGGGTATGACATAGGGTGACGCGATCGCTCACCGGTAATCCCCATGCTTTAAACTGCTGTAAACGGGCCGAGTGGCTGGCCGGCAGCTCACCGCCCTCCAGCACCCCAACGCCGTAGCAGAAGAAAGTAAGCGGTCGCTTCGCGGTGATGCGCGGGTCCAGCTGGCGCAACGAGCCCGCCGCCGCATTGCGCGGGTTAGCAAACACTTTTCCGCCGGTGCGTCGAGCTTCTTCATTGATTTTTTCGAACCCGGCCTGCGGGAGGAATACTTCCCCGCGCACTTCCAGGCGTGCGGGAATATTATCGCCATGCAGCCTGAGCGGGATGGTGCGGATGGTTCGCACGTTAGAGGTAATGTCCTCGCCGGTGGTGCCGTCGCCGCGGGTCGCCGCCTGCACCAGCACGCCGTTTTCGTAGAGAATGCTCACCGCGAGGCCGTCGAGCTTCAGCTCGCAGCAGTAGATGAGAGGGTCAGTGCTTTTCAGGCGATCCTGCACCCGCTTGTTGAAGGCCAGAAAGCTCTCTTCGTCAAACACGTTGTCCAGCGACAGCATCGGCACTTCATGGCGGATCTGGCTGAAGGCGGTCAGCGGCGCCGCCCCCACGCGCTGAGTCGGTGAATCCGGGGTAATCAGCTCCGGATGCTGGCTCTCCAGCTCGCGCAGCTCGCGCATCAGCCGGTCATACTCCGCATCGGGCACTTCCGGTGCGTCCATAACGTGGTACAGGTATTCATGATGGCGAAGCGTGGTTCGCAGTTCAGTCAGTTGTTGTTCGATCGGTTCCATATCACACCATCAATGATAAAAAACCCCCGACAGGCGGGGGTTGAGAAGGAGTTGAGATAACGCGCGACGTCAGGCGTTCGCGTCTTTCACTTCGCGAATACGATCCTGGTATTCACGCAGTTTTTGCGGCGTCATCATGCGACGCTGATCGTCAAGCACCACGCCGCCCACTTCATCGGCGATATACTGCGCAGACTGCAGCATCAGCTTGAAGTTCTGCAGTTCATCACCGTAGGAAGGGACCTGCATAAAGATAGTCACCCCAGGGGTCATCATATCCGCCATGCTGTCCGGATTGAAGGTCCCCGGCTTCACCATGTTGGCCAGGCTGAACAGTACCGGGCCGCTGCCGTCCGGGCTCAGATGGCGGTGGAAAATATTCATTTCACCAAACTTGAACCCGGCCTGCTGGATGCTATTGATAAGCACCTCGCCGTTAAGCTGCGCGCCATGGTGCGCGGCAACGTTCATCACGATGACCGTCTCTTTACGCTCTTTCGGCTGGGGCGCTGCAGGCTGCTGCGGCTCTGTCGGCTGCGGTTCAGCAACCGCGGGCTGCGGTGCGGCAACAGGCTGTGGCGCAGGCTGCTGCGGAGCGGCCGGCTGCGGCTGGGCGACGGTCGGGGTCACCGGCTGCGGCGCGACAGGCTGTTGCACAGCAGGTTGCGGCTGGTGTTGCGGCTGCGCGGGTTGCGGCTGTTGCCAGCCAGGCTGCGGAGCCGCATGCGGCGCAGACGGTTGTCCCTGCGGTTGTGCCGGGGCCTGGCGCGGCGGCGCCTGACGAACCGGTTCCTCAGGACGCACAGGCTGCTGCATCTGGCGCTCGTAAGGCGGCTGGTACTGGTGCTGCGGCGCCTGACGAGGGGCTTCATGCTCCCCCTGCGCGCCGTGCGGAGCGTGAGTCACCGGATGAACGCGGACTTCACCTACGCCTTCAACATTATCATCAAAGTCGTCGTTTTCCGACTCATCGTCGCGCGACTTCATACGTTTCAGTGGGCGATCGCGAAACATCGAAGAACGTTCTTTACGGCTGGTCCAGAAACCATGTACCAGTAAAGCGATTATGGCGATCGCGCCAACAATGATTAATATCAGACGCAAATCCTGCATCATTATATTCTCTGTTGTTCTAACACCTTGCCACCACGGCAAACATTTACTCACTAAGAGTATTTGCCGATTACCTCAAGTGCAAGTGCGTCGGTCGCTTTCACCACATAAAGATGAACTAAATCGTGCTTTTTGCTGTTTTTTCGAACATTTCCTAACTGGTTATTGTCTGACGACCCGATAAAATAAGCGAGCATTCACACTGGATGTTCAAAAAGGAGCAATGCCTGGCTATGGTTTCATCATCCGCACCGACCCCGCGTAGCGGCGTATACTACTTTTCGCAGGGCTGGAAACTCATCAGGCTGCCGGGCATACGTCGTTATGTCTTCCTGCCTTTACTGGTTAACGTGCTGCTGATGGGCGGTGCTTTCTGGTGGCTGTTTACCCGTCTCGACAGCTGGATCCCTTCGCTGATGAGCCATGTGCCTGACTGGCTGCAGTGGCTAAATTACCTGCTGTGGCCGGTGGTGGTGCTGTCGATCCTGCTGGTGTTTGGCTATTTCTTTTCTACTATTGCCAACTGGATTGCCGCCCCGTTCAGCGGCCTGCTGGCGGAACAGCTGGAAGCGCGTCTGACGGGCGCCACCCCGCCGGACGTCGGCGTCTTTGGCATCATGAAGGATATTCCGCGCATCATGAAGCGTGAGTGGCAGAAGCTGGCCTGGTACCTGCCCCGCGCCATCGTACTGTTGCTGCTCTACTTTATACCCGGCGTTGGCCAGACGGTGGCCCCGGTACTCTGGTTCCTGTTCAGCGCATGGATGCTGGCGATTCAATACTGCGATTACCCCTTCGATAACCACAAGGTCCCCTTCAGGACCATGCGCGAAGCGCTGCGCAGCCGCAAGGTGATGAATATGCAG
Source organism: Klebsiella sp. JB_Kp042 (assembly GCF_040065275.1). Lineage (NCBI taxonomy): Bacteria > Pseudomonadati > Pseudomonadota > Gammaproteobacteria > Enterobacterales > Enterobacteriaceae > Klebsiella > Klebsiella sp. JB_Kp042. The sequence continues at coordinate 155,315 of NZ_JBEAJL010000100.1, read as the reverse complement.
TTTGGCGCGCTCACCAGCCTGTTCACCATGATCCCGGTGTTAAACCTGGTGATCCTCCCGGTGGCTATCTGCGGCGCCACCGCCATGTGGGTCGATTGCTATCGCGACAGACACGCCAGCTGGAAGTAACAGCAGCACCTCCCCTGGAGCGGCGAAAGCCGCTCCTTATATCTCACTTATTCCTTCTTGATCATCATTATTTCCCTTCCGCATATAGATATGCTAAATCCTTACTTCCGCATATTCTTTAAGCGGGTATGCTGATGCCGTACCCCCAAATTTCATACAGTTAAGGACGGGCCATGAGTAAGATTTTTGAAGACAACTCCCTGACTATCGGTCATACGCCGCTGGTACGACTGAACCGCATTGGTAACGGCCGTATCCTGGCAAAGGTAGAATCTCGTAACCCGAGCTTTAGCGTAAAATGCCGTATCGGCGCCAATATGATCTGGGATGCTGAAAAGCGCGGCGTGCTGAAACCGGGCGTGGAACTGGTCGAACCGACCAGCGGCAACACCGGTATCGCCCTCGCCTACGTGGCGGCGGCTCGCGGCTACAAGCTAACGCTAACCATGCCGGAAACCATGAGCATCGAGCGTCGTAAGCTTCTGAAAGCGCTGGGCGCCAACCTGGTGCTGACCGAAGGCGCCAAAGGCATGAAAGGCGCCATTCAGAAAGCGGAAGAGATTGTCGCCAGCAACCCGGAAAAATTCCTGTTGCTGCAGCAGTTCAGCAACCCGGCTAACCCGGAAATCCACGAAAAGACCACCGGCCCGGAAATCTGGGAAGACACCGACGGTCAGGTGGATGTTTTCATCTCCGGCGTAGGTACCGGCGGTACGCTGACCGGCGTCAGCCGCTACATTAAAAACACCAAGGGCAAAAAAGATCTGTTCACTGTCGCGGTTGAACCGACCGATTCGCCGGTTATCTCCCAGGCGCTGGCGGGTGAAGAGCTCAAGCCGGGCCCGCACAAAATTCAGGGCATCGGCGCCGGCTTCATTCCTGGTAACCTGGATCTGAAGCTGGTGGACAAAGTGATCGGTATCACCAATGATGAAGCGATCTCCACGGCACGCCGCCTGATGGAAGAAGAAGGCATCCTCGCGGGTATCTCTTCCGGGGCCGCCGTTGCCGCGGCGTTGAAGCTGCAGGAAGATGAAGCCTTTACCAATAAGAATATTGTGGTTATCCTGCCTTCCTCGGGTGAGCGTTATTTAAGCACCGCGCTGTTTGCCGATCTCTTCACCGAGAAAGAACTGCAACAGTAGTGCCAGCTTGTAAATAATGTGTAAAAAAGCACCTTTTCAGGTGCTTTTTTGTGGCATACGTCAAAGTTTTACCCCTCCTGGCATTGATTCACCTCGTAGGGTCTGGTATTTAACCAGCACATTTATTTTGATGCGCGAAATTATTCAGAAGAGGATTTCCGCCAGCTGAATCGATTTTATGATTTGGTTCAAGTCTTCCTTTCGCGGCATAATGTTTAATGACGTGCTAGACGTCAATGGCCCGCAGGTCTTCGCAGCGCCAGGCGCTGCCGACGCCAAGGCCGGAAACGTAACGCCGGCGCTAACAATACAGGCTAAAGTCGAGTCGTTAGACTAGACTTTAGGTCCACAACACTAAACCTATAAGTTGGGGAAATATAATGTTCCAGCAAGAAGTTACCATTACCGCTCCGAACGGTCTGCACACCCGCCCTGCTGCTCAGTTTGTTAAAGAAGCTAAAGGCTTCACTTCTGAGATCACTGTAACCTCCAACGGCAAAAGCGCCAGCGCCAAAAGCCTGTTCAAACTGCAGACTCTGGGCCTGACCCAGGGCACCGTAGTAACCCTCTCCGCGGAAGGCGAAGATGAACAGAAAGCGGTTGAGCATCTGGTTAAACTGATGGCTGAACTCGAGTAAGTTCACGGGTTCTTTTTCATATCAGTCACAAGTAAGGTAGGGTTATGATTTCAGGCATTTTAGCATCCCCGGGTATCGCCTTCGGCAAAGCACTGCTGCTGAAGGAAGATGAAATTGTCATCGACCGGAAGAAAATTTCTGCCGATAAGGTTGATCAGGAAGTCGAACGTTTCCTGAGCGGCCGCGCCAAGGCCTCCGCCCAGCTGGAGGTCATCAAAACCAAAGCTGGTGAAACTTTCGGTGAAGAAAAAGAAGCCATCTTCGAAGGGCATATTATGCTGCTGGAAGATGAGGAGCTTGAGCAGGAAATCATAGCCCTGATTAAAGATAAGCATATGACTGCCGACGCGGCAGCCAATGAAGTTATCGACGGTCAGGCCACTGCCCTGGAAGAGCTGGACGATGAATACCTGAAAGAACGTGCGGCTGACGTACGTGATATCGGTAAGCGCCTGCTGCGCAACATCCTTGGTCTGGCCATCATCGATCTGAGCGCGATTCAGGATGAAGTCATCCTCGTCGCCGCCGATCTGACCCCGTCAGAAACCGCACAGCTGAACCTGAAAAAAGTGCTGGGTTTCATCACCGACGCGGGCGGCCGTACCTCCCACACCTCCATCATGGCGCGTTCCCTCGAACTGCCGGCCATCGTGGGCACCGGCAGCATCACGGCGCAGGTGAAAAACGGCGACTATCTGATTCTCGACGCGGTGAACAACCAGGTTCTGATCAACCCGTCCAACGAGCAAATTGAAGCGCTGCGTAATCTGCAGGCTCAGGTTGCGGAAGAAAAAGCCGAACTGGCGAAACTGAAAGATCTGCCGGCGATTACTCTCGACGGCCATCAGGTTGAAGTGTGCGCCAACATCGGTACCGTTCGCGACGTCGAAGGTGCTGAGCGCAACGGCGCCGAAGGCGTAGGCCTGTATCGTACTGAATTCCTGTTCATGGATCGCGACGCGCTGCCAACCGAAGAAGAGCAGTTTGCGGCTTATAAAGCGGTGGCTGAAGCCTGTGGCTCTCAGGCCGTTATCGTGCGTACCATGGACATCGGCGGCGACAAAGAGCTGCCGTACATGAACTTCCCGAAAGAAGAGAACCCGTTCCTCGGCTGGCGTGCTGTGCGTATCGCGATGGATCGTAAAGAGATCCTCCGCGATCAGGTTCGCGCCATTCTGCGTGCCTCCGCTTTCGGTAAGCTGCGCATTATGTTCCCGATGATCATCTCTGTTGAAGAAGTGCGTGCGCTGAAGAAAGAGATCGAAATCTACAAACAGGAACTGCGTGACGAAGGTAAAGCATTTGACGAATCCATTGAGATCGGCGTGATGGTGGAAACACCGGCTGCGGCGACCATTGCTCGTCATCTGGCCAAAGAAGTTGATTTCTTTAGTATCGGCACCAATGATTTAACGCAATATACTCTGGCAGTTGACCGTGGTAATGATATGATTTCACATCTTTACCAGCCGATGTCACCGTCTGTACTGAATCTGATTAAGCAAGTTATTGATGCTTCTCACGCTGAAGGTAAATGGACTGGCATGTGCGGTGAGCTTGCGGGCGATGAACGTGCTACACTTCTGTTGCTGGGTATGGGGCTGGACGAATTCTCTATGAGCGCCATTTCCATCCCGCGCATCAAGAAGATTATTCGTAACACGAACTTCGAAGATGCGAAAGTATTAGCAGAGCAGGCTCTTGCTCAACCGACAACGGACGAGTTAATGACGCTGGTTAACAAGTTCATTGAAGAAAAAACAATCTGCTAATCCACGAGATGCGCGGCCCAAATTACTGCTTAGGAGAAGATCATGGGTTTGTTTGATAAATTGAAATCTCTGGTTTCTGATGACAAGAAAGACACCGGAACTATTGAGATTGTTGCTCCCCTCTCCGGTGAGATCGTCAACATTGAAGACGTGCCGGATGTGGTTTTTGCGGAAAAAATTGTGGGCGATGGGATTGCCATCAAACCGACCGGCAACAAAATGGTCGCGCCGGTAGACGGTACCATTGGTAAAATTTTCGAAACCAACCATGCGTTCTCTATTGAATCTGATAGCGGCATCGAGCTGTTCGTTCACTTCGGTATTGATACCGTTGAACTGAAAGGCGAAGGCTTCAAGCGTATCGCTGAAGAAGGCCAGCGCGTGAAAGTCGGCGACCCGGTTATCGAATTCGATCTGCCGCTGCTGGAAGAGAAAGCCAAGTCGACCCTGACTCCGGTGGTTATCTCCAACATGGACGAGATCAAAGAGCTGATCAAACTGTCCGGTAGCGTGACCGTGGGTGAAACCCCGGTAATCCGCATCAAGAAGTAATATCTGCTGCATAAAAATGGCGCCTTTCGGCGCCATTTTTTTATATCGCGTGGGTCACCGGCTGATAGCATTTTTCGCGGGATAAGATACGCAATCCTTCCGGAGTGCTCTCCAGAATTCGCCGCTCGCTGTCAGAGACCAGCAGTTCACACTGATATCCACCGGCCAGGCCGAACAGCGACCGCGCCACGCAGGCATCCTCCAGCGCCGCCTCCCCTGAAGTATCAAAATGACCAACAATGCGTCCCTGCTGACGGATTACTAACCGATAGCTTTTCATCTCTGTTTCTCCAGCGGCGGCAGGATCAGTTCGTCACATCCCTGCGCGGCAGTCCAGTTCATCACCTCCAGCACGCGCTGGGCGGCTGCCTCCGTCGCAGCACCCAGCGCCAGGCCGGAAAGCAACCCGCTCACCAGCTCGGCGCAGAACAGATCGCCGGTACCCTTTAAATCCGTCTCCACCCGCGGGTGAACCACCACCTCCACCGCATCGGCCGTCACCACCAGCACATTGATCGTCGAATCAGCCTCTCCCGGCGCGCTGGTGATCACCACCCATTTGAGGCTGTCCGACAGCAGGCTACGCGCCGCGGCGACCGCCTCCGGCTGATTGCGACAGCGCTGGCCGCTCAGCGTCTCCAGCTCAAACAGATTAGGGGTGATGCCTTGCGCTAGCGGCAGCAGGTGCTGACGATAGGCGTCCGGGATCTCGGCCTTGACGTAGATACCGCTGTCGACATCGCCAATCACCGGATCCACCAGAATACAGAGATCGGGATGGCGGTCGCGGACCCGCGTCAGCCACTGCGCCAGACGTTCAATTTGCACGGCGTTGCCCATATAACCGGTGGTCACCGCACGCAGTTCGCGCAACGCGTCGCGCTCCTCCAGCGCCTGCAGGTACCCGACAAACCACTCCTCCGGGATAATGCCGCCATAGAACGTCTCATAATGGGGCGTATTGCTGAACAGCACCGTCGGCACCGCCAGCACGCGCAGACCGTGCTGTTTAATCGCCGGTACCGCGATGCTGTTGCCGACGCTGCCGTAGACTACCTGCGACTGCACGGCGACGATATCGACTTCCGACGCCCGGCTTTTGTCGTGAAAGAGCACTGATTGTATGTCATCTTGCTGGCCCATCTTTTCTCCCCCCGCTGGACAGCGGGTCACGCTCTGATTATGATTCGTCCTATGCTAAATTTCATTTTGTCATAGGTCAATAATGTTTGCCGGAAAAACCGCCAGCGATATCTTCGATCATATCCGCCATCTGGTGCAGAGCGGTGGCTTGCAGCCCGGAGAGGTTCTGCCGCCGGTCCGCGAGCTCGCCAGCCAGCTTGCGGTGAATCGCAATACCGTCGCCGCCGCCTATAAACGGCTGGTCACCTCCGGGCTGGCCGTCAGCCATGGACGAAACGGCACAGCTATCAAAGCCCGGGATCCGCTGCCAGCGCTGGAAGGCGGTGACCCCACGACGCTGCTGAACGATCTTTCCAGCGGCAATCCGGATCCCGCCAGGCTGCCTGATTTACCACGCTATCTGGGCCAAATTGCCCGCACGCCCCGCCTGTATGGCGATGCCCCCATCGAGCCGCGGCTAGGAGAATGGGCTGAGGCATGGTTTGCCAGGGAGATAACCGTTCCCTTTGCCCTGAATCTCGCCAGCGGGGCGATTGACGCGCTGGAGCGTCTGCTGTGCGCCTTGCTGCTCCCCGGCGACGGCGTGGTGGTTGAAGATCCCTGTTTTCTCAGCAGCATCAATATGGTGCGTTACGCTGGCTTTACCCCCTGCCCGGTGGCGGTGGATGCCGAGGGGATGGATCCAGACGGGCTGGAGGAGGCGTTACGCAACGGCGCGCGAGCGGTGATCTTGACCCCGCGCGCGCACAATCCTACCGGCTGTAGCCTGACGGAAACCCGGGCGCATGCCCTGCGGGAGGTGCTGGCCCGCTATCCGCAGGTGCTGGCGATCGTCGATGACCACTTTGCCCTGCTGTCGGCCACGCCCTGGTTTTCTCCTTTGCCAGCGAGCACCCAACGCTGGGCGGTGGTGCGTTCGATGTCAAAAACCCTCGGGCCAGACCTGCGGCTGGCTTTTATCGCCAGCGATGTCGACACCTCCTCCGCGCTGCGTCTGCGGCTTAACGCCGGCAGCCAGTGGGTCAGCCATCTGCTGCAGGATCTGACGCTGGCCTGTCTCACCGATAAGGCGTTTATCGCCTCGATGACGGAGACCCGCCGTCACTATCGGCAACAGAATGAGAAACTGGCGGCAGCGCTGGCCCGGCACGGCGACAGTCATGCTGCGCCTGGCGATGGCCTCAATTTCTGGCTGCCGCTGCCAACGGCGAGCCAACCCTACGCCTTACGCCTGGCCCGGGCCGGCTGGCTGGTCCGCGAGGGGGAGGTGTTTGGCATCCGTACGCCCTCCCACGGGCTACGCCTGTCGCTGGGCCGCCTGAGCGACGCTGAGATTGCCCGCCTGGCGGCCGATATAGCCCAGGTGTTAAACGCCCCCTGACGCAGGCAGTGCGCCGAACGCATCGGGGAGGGATGGCAGCTGTCGACAAGTTACTGAAAAATTAAACGAAAACTGGCGTAGTCTTACCTGCATGACCGGAACGTCGAGACGGATACAACGCTCTCGGTGGCTGATAAATCGCTCACAATAAGGAGCACCAGAGATGCATCACATTGACCTGACGCTAAAAACAGTCATTGAGGCCTGCGACCGCGCTATCTCGCAGGAAGATTACGATACCCTGATGGGCTATTACGCGGAAGACGCCGCGCTGGTCGTCAAACCGGGCATGGTGGTCAGAGGGAAAGAGAATATCCGCAAAGCGTTTATCGCCATTGCCGACTATTTCCAGCACCGGCTGATCGTGACTCAGGGGAAAATGGAGGTCATCGAGGGCGGCGGCAATGCGCTGGTGATTATGGAGACCCGGCTGGATATCCCGACGGCACAGGGGATAACACAGGTTACGCGACGCGCAACCTATGTCTTTCAGAAGCAGGGCGAGCGCTGGCTGTGCACCGTCGATAACTCCTACGGCACCGACCTGCTCGATGATTAAATACCCGCCCCCTGGCTAAAGTGTTCCTCGCCGAACACGCCGGTGGAGAGGTAGCGATCGCCGCGATCGCAGACGATCGCCACCACCACCGCGCCTGGGTTTTCGCGAGCGATACGTAACGCCCCGGCTACCGCGCCGCCAGAGCTGACGCCGCAGAAAATGCCTTCCTGTACCGCCAGCTGACGCATGGTGTTCTCGGCATCCTGCTGATGAATATCCAGCACCGCATCCACCAGCGAAGCGTTAAAGATCCCCGGCATATACTCTGCCGGCCAGCGGCGTATCCCGGGAATACTGCTGCCCTCCTCCGGCTGCAGGCCGACAATGGTCACCGGTTTACTCTGTTCGCGCAGAAAACGTGACACGCCGGTAATGGTACCGGTGGTCCCCATACTGGAGACAAAGTGGGTGATACGCCCCTCGGTCTGCTGCCAGATTTCCGGCCCGGTGGTAGTGTAGTGGGCGTAGGGGTTGTCCGGGTTGTTGAACTGATCGAGCAGTTTGCCCTCCCCGCGCTGAGCCATCTCCAGGGCCAGGTCGCGAGCCCCCTCCATCCCCTGCTCTTTGGTGACCAGGATCAGCTCGGCGCCATAGGCGCGCATCGCGGCCCGGCGCTCCTGGCTCATGTTGTCGGGCATCAGCAGCTTCATCCGGTAGCCTTTCAGCGCGGCGATCATCGCCAGCGCGATACCGGTGTTGCCGCTGGTCGCTTCAATTAGCACGTCGCCGGGCTGAATTTCGCCCCGCTTTTCCGCTTCAACGATCATCGACAGCGCAGCGCGATCTTTCACCGAACCGGCTGGATTATTGCCTTCAAGTTTGACCCAGATTTCGCTGCCATTGTCCGGCTCCAGACGCTGAAGCCTGACCAGAGGGGTATTGCCGATGGTGTGTTCGAGTGTATTCACGATTTTTACTCAATAAAAAAGCCGGGCGGCGCTTCGCTTACCCGGCCTACCAGACGCGTGATAATTCCAGACCGGGTAAGCACAGCGTCACCCGGCAAAAGCACATGGATTTAAGCTATCAGGCCGACTGCGCCAGAGCAAGCTCGCCGCGCGGCTCGATACGCTCGGTACCGTTGTACAGGCGCGCGTTTTGCAGCCCGACGAACAGTCGTTCGCCGCGGGACGGCGCCTCATCGCCCGTTAACACCACGCTCAGCGGTTCGTCATACCACCCCAGAGGCTGGACGACTAATTGGGTGTAGTGACCTTTCGGGCTGGCCTCCAGGACCTGCACCGGCAGCGGCGAATCCAGGCTGGTTCGGCGGCTGATGTCCACTTCCCACGGACGCAGGAACAGATCCACCGGCCCCTGGTATGCCGGGGTATAGCCTAACGGCCAGCGGTGAGCGCCAACGTGGAACTGTCCGCCGCGGATAACCCCCTGCAGGCGATTCACTTCCCCCATGAACTCCAGCACGAAGCGGGTCGACGGCTCACGCCACACGCGTTCAGGCGCATCGGCCTGTTCGATGTTGCCCTGGCTCATCACCACCACCCGGTCGGCAACTTCCATCGCCTCTTCCTGATCGTGGGTGACGAACACGCTGGTAAATTTCAGCTCTTCATGCAGCTGACGCAGCCAGCGGCGCAGCTCTTTACGCACCTGCGCATCCAGCGCGCCGAAAGGTTCATCCAGCAGCAGAATTTGCGGCTCTACCGCCAGGGCGCGCGCCAGCGCCACGCGCTGTTTCTGACCACCGGACAGCTGCGCCGGATAGCGATCCGCCAGGTGAGCCAGTTGCACCATCTCCAGCAGTTTGGTCACTTTGGCTTTAATCGCCGCGGCGTTGGGTCGTTCGCGGCGCGGCAGCACGGTCAGGCCAAAGGCGATGTTATCGAACACCGTCATATGGCGGAACAGCGCATAGTGCTGGAAGACGAAGCCCACTTTACGGTCGCGGGCGTGCATCCGGCTGACGTCGGTACCGTGGAAGCGGATATGACCGCTGGTTTGATGTTCCAGCCCGGCGATAATCCGCAGTAGAGTCGTTTTCCCGGAGCCGGAAGGCCCCAGCAGCGCAACCATTTGTCCGGAAGGGATATCCAGCGAGATATCATTCAGCACCTGGGTGCGACCAAACGATTTCTTAATATTGGCAATCTCAATGCTCATGATTTCCCTCCTGTTGCGCGCGTTTTTCCTGATTGGCCAGACGCCATTGCAACATACTCTTTAAAAACAGGGTCAGAATAGCCATTAACGTCAGCAGGGCCGCGGCGGTAAACGAGCCGACGGTGTTGTAATCCTGCTCCAGTAATTCAATTTGCAGCGGCAGCGACAGGGTTTCTCCGCGGATCGAACCGGAGACCACCGACACCGCGCCGAATTCGCCGATGGCGCGGGCGTTGGTCAACACCACGCCGTACAGCAGCGCCCAGCGAATATTGGGCAGCGTCACCCGGCGGAACATCTGCCAGCCGGAAGCGCCCAGCAAGACCGCCGCCTCATCTTCATGACTGCCCTGACTCATCATCACCGGCACCAGCTCACGCACCACAAACGGACAGGTGACAAAGATCGTCGCCAGCACCATGCCCGGCCAGGCGAACATGATTTGCAGGTTATGCGCATCAAGCCAGCCGCCCAGCGGACCGTTAGAGCCGTAGAACAGCAGATAAACCAGACCGGCTACCACCGGCGAGACAGCGAACGGGATATCCAGCATCGTCAATAGCAGCTGGCGTCCCGGGAACGTAAAGCGCGTGACCAGCCAGGCCAGCAAGGTCCCAAACACCAGGTTCACCGGCACGGTAATCAAGGCGATCATCACCGTCAGCCAGATGGCGTGGAGCATATCCGGATTGGCCAGGTTTTCCAGCACCGGCATTAACCCTTTGCTGAAGGCCTGGATAAAGATGTAAAGCATCGGCACCACGAGGATGAAGGCGGAGACCAGCATCCCGACGCCAATCAGAAACCATTTTCCCCAGTTGATGCGGGGCGCGTCGTAGCGTTTCAATTGAGTAACTTCCGCCATTAGTGACCTACCACGCGTCGACCAAAGCGACTCTGCAGGGTATTGATGGAAAACAGCAGCAGCAGTGAGGCGGCCAGGATCACCGAGGCGATGGCGCTCGCCGCCGGATAGTCAAACTCCTGCAGTCGAATAAAGATCATCAGTGACGTCACTTCCGTCTTCCACGCGATGTTGCCGGCGATAAAAATCACCGCGCCAAATTCGCCGAGGCTGCGGGTAAACGACAGGGCAATGCCCGCCAGCAGCGCTGGCGACAGCTCCGGCAGCACCACCTTGCGGAAGCTCTGCCAGCGCGTAGCGCCCAGCGTTTCCGCTGCTTCTTCATATTCCGGTCCCAGCTCTTCCAGCACCGGCTGCACGGTACGTACCACGAAGGGGATGCTGGTGAACGCCATCGCCACGGCGATACCGAGCCAGGTATAGGTCACTTTAATATCGAACTTCGCCAGCCATTCCCCATAAATGCCGTTAACCGAAAACAGCGAAGCCAGGGTCAGGCCGGCCACCGCCGTCGGCAGCGCAAACGGCAGATCCATTAAGGCATCCAGCAGCGTGCGGCCCGGAAAACGATAGCGGGTAAGGATCCACGCCATCAGCAGGCCGAAGACGCCGTTAAAAATCGAGGCCACGAACGCCGACAGCAGCGTCACCTTATAGGCCGCCACCACCTGCGGGTTGGTGATCACATCCCAGTACTGCGCCCAGCTCATCTGCGCCAGCTGCATCACCAGCGCGCTGAGCGGTAATAACAGAATCAGACAGACAAACAGCAGGCTGGTGCCGAGGCTCAGGGTAAAGCCCGGCAGCACGCGCTTGGACGACACAGCAAACATTACTTACGCCCCGCCGCCAGCAGTTTGTCCAGTTCGCCGCCGCTGGCGAAGTGGGTCTTCATCACCTCAGGCCAGGAGCCAAACTTGTCCTCCACGCGGAACAGTTCGGTCTGCGGGAATTTATCCTTCAGCGAATCCATCACTTTCGGGTTGTTTACCCGATAGTAGTAGTCGGTAATGATGGTCTGCGCCTGCGGACTGTAGAGCCAGTTCAGGTAGGCCTTCGCCGCCTTTTCCGTGCCGTTGGCTTTGACGTTTTTATCCACCCAGGCCACCGGGAACTCCGCCAGAATGTTGGTTTTCGGGATCACCACTTCAAATCCCTGCGCCTCATACTGCTTGCGAATATTGTTCACTTCCGACTCGAAGCTGATCAGCACATCGCCCAGGCCGCGCTCGGCGAATGTGGTGGTCGCCCCGCGTCCGCCGGTGTCGAAGACTTCGACGTTCTTCAGGAACTGGGTCATAAACTGTTCGGTTTTGGCTTTATCGCCGCCGTCGGCTTTATCCGCCGCGCCCCAGGCCGCCAGGTAGGTATACCGCGCGTTGCCCGAGGTTTTCGGGTTCGGGAAGATCAGCTTAACGTCAGAGCGGACCAGGTCATTCCAGTCATGAATGTTTTTCGGGTTGCCTTTGCGCACCAGGAAGCCCATCGTCGAATAGAACGGCGAGCTGTTGTTCGGCAGGCGGCTTTGCCAGTCGGCCGGGATCAGGTTGCCTTTGTCATGCAGGATCTGCACGTCCGTCACCTGGTTGTAGGTCACCACGTCCGCCTTCAGGCCCTGCAGGATCGCCAGCGCCTGCTTGGACGAGCCAGCATGCGACTGCTTGATGGTCAGCTTGTCCCCGCCATTGTCCTTCGCCCACTGCTGCTCAAAAGGCGGGTTAAGGGCGGCAAACAGCTCGCGGGAGACATCATAGGAGCTGTTCAGCAGCTCCGTCGCCTGCGCCTGCGCCACCAGCAGCATGGAAGCCGCCAGCGCCAGATATCCTTTTTTCAGTGATTTAACGGCCATTGCGCACCCTTATCAAAAATGATCATTTACTGATGATCATCATATTTATAACGGGTACGAAAGGAGTAACGGTTTTATATACCGTTTGGCGATTTGGAAGTCGAAAAGGGAATAAGCACCTGGCAAAGCTTAGCTGAAAGCGGCTGGCAAATAAGGTGATGAAATCGGACTAGGAGCGAACAGCGTGGCACACTTTGTTAATGGAAAACAGCACAAATGACGCCCGGCAGTTGCGCCGCCACCTGACGCCGCAGGAGCGCCGCCTGTGGCACCAGCTGCGCGATCGCCGTTTTGCCAGCTACAAGTTTCGCCGCCAGCATCCCGCCGGACCCTATATTCAAGATTTTGCCTGGTGATTGAGCTCGCCGGCGGCCAGCATGACAGCCGGACTGAATACGATGCCCGGCGCACAACATGGCTTAAGCAGCAAGGCTGGACCGTTTTACGCTTCTGGAATATCGAGTATGACCGGAACGAAACCGGCGTGCTGCAGGTGATCCTGCGCACGCACGAGGAACTCTCCCCCTCACCCCGGCGCTCTCCCTCAGGGAGAGGGTTAGGGTGAGGGGAAAGCATTACAGCGCCTGAATACGCTCCAGGGACGGCGCGAAGTAATAGCCGCCGGTCACCGGTTTGGTGAAGCGCAGCATCGCGTCGCGTTTGCCGTCGGTATCGCCGAACATGCTCAGCAGCTGCTGCTCGATGTTGTACAGACGCGCGCAGTAGGCGCAAAAATAGAGGCCATGGGTACCGCTGGCGGTGCCATACGGCAGGCTCTGGCGGACGATTTTCAGCCCTTTGCCATCTTCTTTTAAGTCAACGCGGCTCAGGTGAGACGTGACCGGACGTGCGTCGCCATCGATCTCTTCGTTGGCTTCCTTGGTGCGGCCAATCATCATCTCCTGATCCGGCACGCTCATGCGGTTCAGCTGTTTGAGATTATGCTCCCAGCGCTGGACGAATACGTAGCTGCCGCCCGCATCCACGCCGTCTTTGATCACCGCCACTTCACGACGGGTTTCTTCCCCCGCCGGGTTTTCGGTGCCGTCGACGAAGCCGCTGAGGTCACGCTCTTCCACCCAGCGGAAGCCGTGGATCTCTTCTTTCACCTCGATAGCGTCGCCAAAGGCGGCCAGCGCGGCCTGCGCCACCGAGAAGTTCACTTCATGGCGGGCGGATAAAATATGAATCAGCAGGTCATACTGGGTGGATGGCGCCAGCCCTTTGCCGTAGACCGGAAAATCTTTTAACTCCTCCGCCCCTTCGCCGCCGCTCAGCTGACGCCAGACGGTATTGCCGAACGCCACCACCGCACCGAGTTTAGCGTCGGGGAATTTAGCCTGGAAGGTGGCCACGTTATCGACAAAATTTTTGCTCGCTTCGCGCAGGGCGTTAACGTCCCCTTTGATATTGGCTTCAATCCAAATCGCCGCGCGGCAATGTTCCGGCAAAATGCCGCTCTGAACCTGAGACATCGCTCCTCCTGAAATGATGCAACTACAACGCTGTCGCGTTGCTAACGCGCCATTGTAACCGTTTTTCAGGGCCATCGTGTCTCTTCAGATCAATTTAGCGACGCCAGATAATTTTGCTGACCTTCCAGTTTTTCAGCGTATCGTCGGAGGGCATCAGCTCCTCCGGGCCGCTCCAGTGACCGGTGAAGGCGTAACTGATATGCTGGCTCCCCTCGGCCTGACACTCGACGACCGCGCCATTGTCATTGCTGCCTTTCTGGCAGTTGCCGAAGGCTTTGCTGTACAGGTCGCTGAACGGTGTGCCGATTTTCACGCCGCTGGCGGTTTTGATTTCGGCATCGCGGACGTCAATCCGGCTGATGGCGCCGTTGTCGCCATTGATGGTCAGCGCCACGCTGTTGTCTTTCAGCGCTTCAAAGTAGTGGACGATATTCCCCTTATCGGTCTTCATTCCGCTGCGCAAACGGTAGTCGCTCCCCAGCGCATCGCTAATGGCCTGTTCGTTGAGCGGCGTGGACGCCGTCAGTTTCCCCACCCCCTGCTCGGTCACCTCGGTGGAAGAACCAAACCAGTTCCACGGATAGGCCGCCGACCAGTTGACCGCGCTCATCGTTGAGCAGCCGGTCAGCGCCAGCGGAAGCGCGCAGAGCATTACACGTAGCGATTTCATATCACAATCCTTTCTGAGTCATTCAACGCATGTTGGAGTTCACGATCGGCAAAAAGTGCCATTAAAAGGTGGTCTGGCGAAAACAGGCGCCGAGGCGACGGCTGGTCGCCAGCCACCACAGGGCATACCCATCCGCCGCCAGCAGTCCGATGGTCAGCGAGGAAGGAGATTCGCCGCTCAGCCATAGCATCGGCTGCCACAGCAACAGCAGCACTTGCGATAACACCAGCAGCCAGCGCATCGCCCGCCACAGGCGCGGCAGGCGCTGACGATAGCCGCTAAGCAGAAAGGCCAGCACCGCCGGCACGCCGGGGAGTAGACCGAGCCAGAAGCGGTCGTGATCGGGATAGAACAGATTAAGAATCGCGTCGCCCTGCTGACGCGACGCGCCGGCCATCAAGAACAGCACCCAGGTGCGGGCCTGTAACAACAGCACGCACCAGAAAAGGAAAGGCAGACGCAGACGGCCATGGGCATCAAAATCGGCGGGGATAAACTCAGTATTCTTCATCTTCAATCAGGCGTTTGCCCAGGGTCAGAACATCGGCGTACTCATAGCCCAGCCGCTCGTACATCCCCTGCACCACGTCGTTGTCCTCGCGGACCATAATATTGATTTTCGGGCAGCCGCGAGCAATCAGCTTTTTCTCCAGACGGTTGAGCAGCGCGTTCGCGATCCCCCGACCGCGATATTCAGGATGGACGCCCAGATAGTAGGCCGACCCGCGATGGCCGTCATATCCGCCCATCACCGTACCGACGACTTCGCCGTTCACTTCCGCCACCAGGAACAGGCTGACATCGTGATTCAGCTTGCGCTCAATATCCATCTCCGGATCGTTCCAGGGACGCAGCAGATCGCAACGCTCCCACAGCGTCACAACCTCTTCGAAATCCTGCTGGCGAAAAACGCGAATCTCCATGGTATTCCCCACCATTGACGGTTAAAAACAGTGATTATGGCGCGAATATGACTGATAGCCAATATCAGGCGAAATCAGCGACAAAAAATGGCATAATATGACTTTGTCATGTATTGAAATGAAAAGTAAAACAATTCTTATTTTGAATGGTCGTAACGGCAAACGCGATACGATATAACATTGGACATCACTTGTTTACAATTCAGGCCGAATGAGCACTTTTAAACCCTTAAAAATACTTGCTTCGCGCCGTCAGGTGCTGAAAGCCGGGCTGGCTGCCATGACGCTGAGCGGCGTCACTGCACAGGTCAGCGCAAAAGAGCAGCCACTGAAAACATCAAATGGACACAGCAAACCCGCCGTCAAAAAGGCCGGCGCTCGCCGCATTGTGATGCTCGACCCGGGCCACGGCGGCATCGACACAGGGGCTATCGGCCATAACGGCTCGAAAGAGAAGCATGTGGTGCTGGCGATCGCAAAGAACGTGCGCAGCATCTTGCGCAGCAACGGCATTGACGCCCGCCTGACCCGCACCGGCGATACCTTTATCCCGCTGTATGACCGCGTGGAGATTGCCCATCAGCACGGCGCCGATCTGTTTATGTCGATCCACGCCGATGGCTTCACCAACCCGAGCGCTGCCGGCGCCTCGGTGTTCGCTCTGTCAAACCGCGGCGCCAGTAGCGCCATGGCGAAATACCTCTCCGATCGCGAAAACCGCGCCGACGAGGTCGCCGGTAAGAAAGCGACGGATAAAGACCATCTGCTGCAGCAGGTGCTGTTCGATCTGGTACAGACCGACACCATTAAAAACAGCCTGACGCTGGGCTCGCATATCCTGAAAAAGATCAAGCCGGTGCATAAGCTGCACAGCCGCAATACCGAACAGGCGGCGTTCGTGGTGCTGAAGTCGCCGTCTATACCGTCCGTGCTGGTGGAAA
This sequence comes from Klebsiella sp. JB_Kp042, assembly GCF_040065275.1. NCBI lineage: Bacteria > Pseudomonadati > Pseudomonadota > Gammaproteobacteria > Enterobacterales > Enterobacteriaceae > Klebsiella > Klebsiella sp. JB_Kp042. The sequence continues at coordinate 139,152 of NZ_JBEAJL010000100.1, read as the reverse complement.
CCTCGTTCATTACGAACCCGAACGAGGAAAAACTGCTCGGCACCACCGCCTTCCGGCAGAAAATCGCCACCGCGATTGCCAACGGCATTATCAGCTATTTCCACTGGTTCGATAACCAGAAAGCCCATTCGAAGAGACGTTAATGAAACCCGATGCCGCGCAGGTTAAAACTTTTCTGCTCCAGCTGCAGGACAGCCTCTGTCAGCAGCTAAGCGCCGTGGATGGCGCGCCGTTTATTGAAGACGCCTGGCAGCGGGAAGGCGGCGGCGGCGGACGCAGCCGGGTGCTGCGCGACGGCAATGTGTTCGAGCAGGCGGGGGTCAACTTTTCCCATGTCCATGGCGACGCCATGCCAGCCTCCGCCACCGCCCACCGCCCGGAGCTGGCCGGACGCAGCTTTGAAGCCATGGGCGTCTCGCTGGTGGTCCATCCGCTGAACCCCTATGTGCCCACCAGCCACGCCAACGTGCGGTTCTTTATTGCCGAAAAGCCTGGCGCCGAGCCGGTGTGGTGGTTCGGCGGCGGCTTTGATTTAACCCCTTACTACGGCTTTGAAGAGGATGCCGTCCACTGGCATCGTACCGCCCGCGATCTGTGTCTGCCGTTCGGCGAAGCCGTCTATCCGCGCTATAAAAAATGGTGCGATGATTATTTCTATCTGAAGCACCGCCAGGAACAGCGCGGGATTGGCGGTCTGTTCTTTGACGACCTGAACACCCCGGATTTTGACCACTGCTTCGCCTTTATGCAGGCAGTGGGTAACGGTTACGCTGACGCCTATTTACCCATCGTCGAACGCCGAAAAGCCACGCCGTACGGCGAGCGTGAGCGCCATTTTCAGCTCTATCGCCGCGGCCGCTACGTCGAATTCAATCTGGTCTGGGACCGTGGCACCCTGTTCGGTCTGCAGACCGGCGGTAGGACGGAATCTATTCTGATGTCGATGCCGCCGCTGGTGCGCTGGGAATATGATTACCAGCCGGAGGCCGGCAGCCCTGAGGCGGCGCTGAGCGAGTTTATTAAAGTGAAAGCCTGGATCTGAGCGACGCCAAATCAGACCAAAAAGCCCCGGAGTACCGGGGCTTTTTTATGACGTTTACAGCGGTTCGGTTTGCGCTTCGACAACCGCCAGCGCCACCATATTCACGATGCGACGCACAGAGGCGATCGGCGTCAGGATATGCACCGGCTTCGCTACCCCCATCAGCACCGGCCCGACGGTGACCCCTTCCGAACTGGAGACGCGCAGCAGGTTATAGCTGATCCGGGCGGCTTCCATATTCGGCATCACCAGAATATTGGCCGACCCCTTCAGCGGGCTGTCCGGCATGCGATCGTTGCGAATGCTTTCCACCAGCGCGGCGTCGCCATGCATTTCGCCATCGATCATCAGCTCCGGCGCGCGCGCCTTCACCAGCTCAAGGGTTCTGCGCATCTTGCTGGCGGACGGGCAGTCGGCAGAGCCAAAGTTGGAATGCGACAGCAACGCCACCCGCGGTTCGATACCAAAGCGACGCACGCTTTCCGCCGCCATCAGGGTGATCTCCGCCAGCTCTTCCGGCGATGGATCGTGATTGACATAGGTGTCGGCGATAAAGGTGTTGCCGCTCGGCAGCAGCAGCGCGTTCATCGCCCCGGCGGTGCTGACGCCGTCGCGATAGCCAAACAGCGGCTGCACCACGCGGTAGTGGTCGTGGTACTCGCCAATGGTGCCGCAGATCATCGCATCCGCTTCGCCACGGTGAACCATGATGGCGCCAATCACCGTGGTGTTGCTAATCACCGCCCGCTGCGCCTGCTCCTGGGTAATGCCGCGGCGTTTCATCAGCTGGTAGTACTCGCTCCAGTACTCTTTAAACCGCGGGTCGGATTCATTATTGACGATCTCGAAGTCAACGCCGGCCTTGATCTGCAGGCCCAGCTTCTGGATGCGCATTTCAATCACGCTCGGGCGCCCCACCAGAATCGGTTTGGCCAGCCCCAGCGACACCAGCTCCTGGGTGGCGTGCAGCACCCGAGTCTCCTCCCCTTCCGCCAGCACCACGCGCTTCGGCTCTTTGCGCGCCTGAGAGAAGATAGGCTTCATAAACAGGTTGGTCTTATAGACGAACTCGCTCAGCTTCTCGATATAGGCGTCAAAATCGGCGATCGGGCGCGTCGCCACGCCGGAGTCCATCGCCGCCTTCGCCACCGCGGGGGCGATCTTGACGATCAGCCGCGGATCGAACGGTTTCGGAATAATGTAGTCCGGGCCAAAGCTTAAATCCTGATCGCCGTAGGCGGAGGCCACCACTTCGCTCTGCTCGGCGTGGGCCAGCTCGGCAATGGCATGCACCGCCGCCAGCTTCATCTCTTCGTTGATCGCCGTCGCGCCGACGTCCAGCGCGCCGCGGAAGATGAACGGGAAGCAGAGGACGTTGTTGACCTGGTTAGGGTAGTCGGAGCGGCCGGTGCAGATGATGGCGTCATCGCGGACCTGCTTCGCCAGCGGCGGCAGAATTTCCGGCTCCGGGTTGGCCAGGGCGAGGATCAGCGGCGCGCGCGCCATCTTCTTCACCATCTCCGGGGTCAGCACTTTCGGACCGGAGCAGCCGAGGAAAATGTCCGCGCCGTCGATCACGTCATCGAGGGTGCGTTTGCCGTCGTCTTCCACCGCGTAGGCCGCTTTGGTTTCCGCCATATTCGGCTCACGATCCTTATAGATAACGCCTTTCGAATCGCAGACCACGATGTTGTGCTTTTGCATCCCCAGCGCCACCAGCAGGTTCATGCAGGCGATAGCCGCCGCCCCCGCGCCGGAGACCACCATCCGCACGTCGGACAGATTCTTCTCAACGACGCGCAGGCCGTTGAGGATCGCCGCGGTGCTGATGATCGCCGTGCCGTGCTGATCGTCATGGAACACCGGAATATTCATCCGCTCGCGCAGCTGTTGCTCAATGTAGAAACACTCCGGCGCTTTAATATCTTCGAGGTTGATGCCGCCGAAGGTCGGCTCGAGGGCGGCGACGACGTTAATGAATTTGTCCGGGTCCAGCTCATCGACTTCGATATCAAACACATCGATGCCGGCAAATTTCTTAAACAGGACGCCTTTGCCCTCCATTACCGGCTTGCCGGCCAGGGCGCCGATGTTGCCAAGCCCCAGCACCGCGGTGCCGTTGGAGACGACCGCCACCAGGTTGCCGCGGGCGGTATATTTGTAAGCCGCCAGCGGATCTTTTTCGATTTCCAGACAGGGGGCCGCGACGCCCGGCGAGTAGGCCAGCGCCAGATCGCGCTGGGTGGCGAGAGGTTTGGTCGGCGAGACCTGGATTTTTCCGGGAACCGGAAATTCGTGGAAGTCGAGGGCGCTCTGTTTTAACTGCTCATCCATTTTATATTCCTTTCTTTCACGTATCGTTCGTAGGGAAAAAGCGTGATGACCATCCTGTCGTTCACCTTTCAGTGGCAGACAGTATCCCTCCTGGCGGGGCGATAAACTTTGAACACCGCCAAACTCTGGCCATCGCTATGATCTGGTTGTTATCAATTTATAGCGGTTATGTTACCCGGATTCGCCGCCAATAATAGCCCCGTCTGCTATGCTTTTTGGTTATGTACCTCATCAATATTTATACCGCATACCGGCAAGCACTCATGTAACACCTTGTTCCAGGAGGACTTATCCATGAATCAGCTAGACAGTATTAAACAGTTCACCACCGTGGTCGCCGACAGCGGCGATATCGAATCCATCCGCCACTACCATCCGGAAGATGCCACCACCAACCCCTCCCTGCTGCTGAAGGCCGCCGGGCTGGCGTCCTATAGCGGACTCATCGACGACGCGATCGCCTGGGCCAAAAAGCAAGGAGGCAGCCGCGAAGCGCAGGTAACTCACGCCTGCGATAAGCTGGCGGTCAATTTTGGCGCGGAGATCCTCAAAAGCATTCCTGGCCGTGTCTCCACCGAGGTGGACGCCCGGCTCTCCTTCAACCGGGAGAAGAGTATCGAGAAGGCGCGCCATCTGGTGGCGCTGTATCAGGAGATGGGCATTGATAAGTCACGGATCCTGATCAAGCTGGCCTCCACCTGGGAGGGGATCCGCGCCGCCGAAACGCTGGAAAAAGAGGGGATCCACTGCAACCTGACGCTGCTGTTTTCCTTCGCCCAGGCCCGGGCCTGCGCCGAAGCCGGGGTCTATCTGATCTCCCCTTTCGTCGGGCGTATTTATGACTGGTATCAGGCGCGCAAACCGCTGGATCCTTACGTGGTTGAGGAAGATCCAGGAGTGAAATCCGTGCGCAATATCTATGACTACTTCAAACAGCATAAATACACCACCATCGTGATGGGCGCCAGCTTCCGCCGCACCGAGCAGATCCTCGCCCTGGTCGGCTGCGACCGCCTGACCATCGCCCCGCCTTTATTAAAAGAGCTGCAGGCCAGCGACGCCCCGGTGGTGCGCAAACTGATCCCTGCCAGCCAGATCCTGCCGCGCCCGGTGCCGCTCAGCGAGGCGGAGTTCCGCTGGGAACATAATCAGGATCCTATGGCGGTCGAAAAGCTGGCGGAGGGTATCCGCCTGTTCGCCGTCGATCAACGCAAACTGGAAGATCTGCTTGCCGCCAAACTGTCACTTTAGTCTCACGGAGAAAACTATGTCCCGAAGAGAGCTTGCCAACGCCATCCGCGCCCTGAGTATGGACGCGGTGCAGAAAGCCAATTCCGGCCACCCCGGTGCGCCAATGGGGATGGCAGATATTGCCGAAGTGCTGTGGAACGATTTTCTCAAGCACAATCCGCAGAACCCTGGCTGGGTGGACCGCGACCGCTTTATTCTGTCCAACGGCCACGCGTCGATGCTGCTCTACAGTCTGCTGCACCTGACCGGCTACGATCTGCCGCTGTCAGAACTGAAGCAGTTTCGCCAGCTGCACTCTAAAACGCCGGGTCACCCGGAGCATGGCTATACCCCCGGGGTGGAGACCACCACAGGCCCGCTGGGCCAGGGGCTGGCGAACGCCGTCGGTATGGCCATTGCCGAACGCACCCTGGCGGCGCAGTTTAACCGCCCCGGTCATGAGATTATCGACCATCACACCTGGGTTTTCATGGGCGATGGCTGTCTGATGGAGGGGATCTCCCATGAGGCCTGTTCGCTGGCAGGCACGCTCGGACTGGGCAAGCTGATCGGTTTTTACGATCACAACGGCATCTCCATCGACGGCAAAACCGAAGGCTGGTTTTCCGACGATACAGCGGAACGCTTCCGCGCCTACCACTGGCATGTGATCGGCGATATCGACGGCCACGATCCGCAGGCCATCAAACAGGCCATTACGGAAGCGCAGGCGGTGAAAGATAAGCCGTCGCTGATCATCTGTCGGACCATCATCGGCTTCGGTTCGCCCAACAAAGCCGGCTCAGAGGAGTCGCACGGCGCGGCGCTGGGTGAAAAAGAGGTGGCCCTGGCCCGCCAGCAGCTGGGCTGGAAATATCCGCCCTTTGAGATCCCGAAAGAGATTTATCAGGGTTGGGATGCGCGGCCACGCGGCGAAAAAGCCGAGCACGCCTGGAACGAGAAATTCGCCGCCTACCAGCAGCAGTTCCCGGAACTGGCCGCTGAGCTAACCCGTCGCATGGCAGGCGCCCTGCCGGAGGATTTTGCCGCGACGGCGCGCGACTACGTGGCGAAGCTGCAGGCCGAGCCGGCGAAGATCGCCAGCCGTAAAGCCTCGCAAAATGCGCTGAACGCGTACGGCCCGCACCTCCCGGAGCTGCTGGGCGGTTCGGCGGATCTCGCGCCGAGTAACCTGACCATCTGGTCTGGCTCGACATCGATTAAAGAGGATGCCGCCGGCAACTATATCCACTACGGCGTGCGCGAATTCGGCATGACCGCGGTGGCCAACGGCATCGCCCTGCACGGAGGGTTCATTCCCTATACCTCGACCTTCCTGATGTTTGTGGAATACGCCCGCAACGCCGCGCGCATGGCGGCCCTGATGAAGGCCCGGCAGATCATGGTCTATACCCATGACTCCATCGGTCTTGGGGAAGACGGTCCGACCCACCAGGCGGTGGAACAGCTGGCCAGTCTGCGGCTGACGCCCAACTTCAGCACCTGGCGCCCTTGCGACCAGGTGGAGACCGCCGTCGCCTGGCAGGCGGCCATCGCGCGTCAGGGCGGACCGACGGCGCTGATCCTGTCGCGACAAAACCTGGCGCAGATGCCGCGTACCCCGCAACAGGTTCAGGATATCGCCCGGGGCGGCTACGTGCTGAAGGATGCCGGCGGCAAACCCGACCTGATCCTCATCGCCACCGGCTCGGAAGTGGAAATCACCGTCCTGGCGGCGGAAAAACTGTTGGCCAACGGAGTGAATGTGCGGGTGGTTTCGCTCCCCTCCACCGACGTGTTTGACGCTCAGGACGAGGCCTGGCGCGAGTCGGTGCTGCCGTCGGACGTCAGCGCCCGGGTGGCCGTCGAGGCCGGGATAGCGGACTACTGGTATAAATATGTCGGCTTAAAAGGCAAGATCGTCGGCATGACAGGCTACGGTGAATCCGCCCCGGCGGAGCAGCTGTTCCCGTTCTTTGGCTTTACGGTCGACCATATCGTCGCCACCGCCGAACAGGTGCTTAACGGGTGATCCACAGCGTGGGCCAGGCATCTGGCCCCTGCCAGTTGTCGCACGTCGGCTGCTGTGCGTAACGGGAGAGGCTAAACCGCTGGCCGTCAAAACGCCAGCGGGTCTGGATCCCGCAATCGCCAGACGCGCGCCCCTTGTCCAGGGTCACCAGCTCATGACGACGGTCATCATAGCTGGCGTTAATCAGCTCAATCTCCCGCGGCGCCTCGCCGGGCGGCTGAAATGGCAGCGTCAGCCGCACCTGACGGGCGACATACGGGCGCTGGCGGGAGACCAGCCAGGCCAGCCAGACGGTGTTGTACGCCCCGGATTCACAGCTGGTCATCAGCAGCACTTTGTCATCCGTCAGCGCAGTGACGCGAATTTCGCGGCGGAACGGATCGAGGGAGCAGTTGCTGTTGCTCATCCGCTCATTGCCGTAATCCATCAGATCGTTGAGTTCATCACGTCCCAGCGGCGACTGCGCCGTGACCGCGCTCGCCACCGCGCGCAGCGCCGGCGCCGGCGGTACGCTGAGCGGCGGCTCCTCCCCTTTGCCGACCCAGGCCGTTTCGCTGCCCACCCGCTTTTGCCGGGCGTCGATAAATAACAGGGCCGCTTTCAGCCCCTGCAGGGAGATGGTCTGCAGGCCGTTGGCCAGCGAGAGGGTTTTTCCCTCCTGGACCCGCTGGAGGAAGGCATCGATCGTCACGCTGTCGTCGGTTTTAATGAGTTTATCTTCAATGCGCCAGCGCTTGTCGGTCAGGGACAGCGGTTTACCATCCAGCAGCAGGCGCGGCGCTATCGGCGCGAGCGTCGCCACCGGATTGCCGGTGCCGCCCAGTTCGATACGCAGGCTGGCGTCAGTAGCCGCCCCGGCACTGCGGCTGAGGGTCATCACCAGACCATAATGCAGCCCCACGTTGCGGGTGACGCAGAAATTTTGGTTATTACAGGTGACCTGCCAGTCGTTAAAGCGCTGCTGCGCCGGTGCCGCCCATGCCTGTGAGCAAGGCAGCACCGCCAGAAAGAGGAAAAAAATGATGCGAAAAAGCATGAACCGCCCGACCCCAGATAAACCCGACCACGGCGCCTATCCTGGACAACGGCAGCCACTGACTCAATCGGATTTGTCAGAGTTCCCCGACATCAGGCCGGAGGTTTGCAGATACTGCAGCAGAATGACCGCTTTCCCGTCGCGGATCTCCCCATCAGCGACCATCTGTAGCGCCTGGCTAAAGGGCAGCTCCAGCACCTCGATGGCTTCGTCATCCACCCCGCCGCCGCTGGTGGTTCGCTGGGCGTCGCTGTACTCGGCGATAAAGAAATGCACCACTTCGGTGACGCCGCCTGGCGACATAAACAGCTCAAAAAGCTTTCGCACCTCGCCCACTTCATAGCCGGTCTCTTCCACCGCCTCTTTCCGAATGCAGGCCTCCGGCTCGTCGTTGTCCAGCAGCCCGGCGCAGGTTTCAATCAGCATGCCGTCATGATTGCCATTGACCCAGGTGGCGACCCGGAACTGACGCACCAGGACCACCGTCTGCTTATGGCGGTTATACAGCAGCACGGTGGCGCCATTGCCGCGATCGTAGACCTCGCGTTTGTGGCGCACGACGCTGCCGTCCGCCCGCGTCAGCTCATAGGTCATGTTGCGTAGTACGAACCAGTTCTCAGAGAGGATTTTATCTTTAATGACGTGAATATTGAGTGACATACCGACCCCACAGCGTAAAAGGACGCCCTCATACTACGCTGCGGAGCCGGGTTTGTCGTCAGTGAAGCGGCGTCGTTTTCAGCCCCAGATAGTCAAGGATCCCCTGCGCCGCGTGACGGCCTTCCGCCATCGCCGTTACCACCAGGTCGGCGCCGCGCACGGCATCGCCGCCGGCAAAGATCTTCTCCTGACTGGTCTGATAACGGTAACGGCTCTCCACTCCGGCTTTAATCCGCCCCTGGCTGTCCAGCGCCACCCCGGCCGCTTCCAGCCAGGGCATGCGGTGCGGGTGGAAGCCAAAGGCCATGATCACCGCCTCTGCCGGCATAACAAACTCGCTGCCGGGGATCGGCGTCGGCCGGCGTCTTCCGCCGGCGTCCGGCGCGCCAAGCTCGGTGCGCAAAAAGCGAACCCCGTTCACCCGTCCGTTCTCGTCCAGCTCAAGCGTCACCGGCTGGACGTTAAACTCAAAGAGCGCCCCCTCTTCGCGGGCGTTTTTGACCTCTTTTTTCGAGCCCGGCATGTTGGCTTCATCCCGCCGATAGGCGCAAGTCACCTGGCGGGCGCCATGGCGCAGCGCGGTGCGCACGCAGTCCATCGCCGTATCGCCGCCCCCCAGCACCACCACGTTCAGCCCGGCGGTGTTGACATAAGGCTCCTGCGCCGATTCCGTCAGCCCCATCACCTGTTTGGTGTTGGCGATAAGAAACGGCAGCGCATCGTAGACCCCGGGCGCCTCTTCATTCGGCAGGCCGGCCTTCATGGAGCGATAGGTTCCGGCGCCGACGAACACCGCGTCATACTCAGCCAGCAGCGTCGCCAGGGGGATATCTTTCCCCACCTCGCAGTTGAGCTCAAAGTGGACGCCCATCTCGCAGAAAATCGCCCGCCGCCGGGCCAGCAGTGACTTATCCAGCTTGAACGCCGGAATGCCGAAGGTCAGCAGGCCGCCGATCTCCGGATGACGGTCAAAGACCACCGGCTGTACGCCGTGGCGCACCAGCACATCAGCGCAGGCCAGCCCGGCCGGTCCGGCGCCGATAATCGCCACCCGTTTGCCGCTCGGCTTAACCTGCGAGAGGTCCGGACGCCAGCCGCTGGCCAGCGCCTGGTCGGATATAAATCGCTCAATATTGCCGATGGTGACCGCGCCGCTTTCATCGCGCAGGGTGCAGGCGCCCTCACACAGCCGGTCCTGAGGGCAGACGCGGCCGGTGATCTCCGGCAGACAGTTGGTCTGATGGGACAGGGCGACCGCGGCGGCGATATCCCCTGCCTTCACCAGCTCGACCCACTGCGGAATGTGGTTATGCAGTGGACAGGTCCATTCACAGATGCTGTGTTCTCCACATTTCAGGCAGCGGGCGGCCTGCTGCCGGGCCTGCGTCGGGGTGAACGGCTGATAGATCTCCTCAAAGTGGCTCTTACGCGCCTCCGCCGCCAGCTTATCCGGCTCTCCGCGCGGCGGCGTCATCGCCATTTGCCAGGCCTTCTCGCCGGCGTCGGGCTGCCTGGCGGGGGCCGCGCCGCGCTGCCACGGCTGCGCCTCCTGGCAGGCCGACCGCAGACGCCGCTGCCTGGCCAGCGTGGTCAATGTCTCATCGTCGGCGAGGGTCAGCGCCTGCGCCGGACAGTTTTCCACACAGGCCGGTCCCGCCTCGCGGCCCGCGCACAGATCGCATTTTTGCGCGCTGGCTTTCACCTGGCCTGCGGCTTCCGGCGTGACCACGACCTGCATCACCCCGAACGGGCAGGCCACCATGCAGGATTTACAGCCAATGCATTTCTCCTGACAGACCTGAACGCTGTCGCCAGTCTGGGCGATGGCGCCGTTGGGGCAGCTGCGGAGGCAGGGGGCGTCTTCGCAGTGGCGGCAGGTGATGGCGTTACGCTGCCCTTCTGCTTTAATCACGGTGATACGGGGCAAAAAGCGCTGCGGGGTCAGCGCATGTTGCTCCTCGTTATGCGCCATTACGCAGGCCACTTCGCAGGCCTGGCAACCGATACATTTTCGGCTATCGCTCAATATAAAGTGGTTCATGGCTTCCTTTTGTCTTATTGGTGAATAACCCCTTAATGCGCATGCCTATTTATTACCCGACAAGACGAGGCCGGAACAATGTTCATTTGCCCAGGATACCCTTTTTCTGGAAAGAATCCGTTTTGGATCAATTTTTTTGACTTAAATGAAATCAGGTTTCACACCGGCAAGGAATAATGCGTCCCCGGGTGCTGCGGGCGAAGCGGAGTGGCCGACCCGGCGGCAGGAAAGTTCGATGTTTCTTTACGATACGGCAAAAGCAACATGATAAATTACACTATCTCCTTAATTTCTCCACGATTGCCGGAGGCGCTGGGGCTAAAGTGGCACAGGCTGTGCAATAACAAGAACATGTGCATATGAGGTTTTTATTCTGATGGCGAATTTCTTTATCGATCGCCCCATTTTTGCGTGGGTGCTGGCAATCCTGTTATGCCTGACGGGCACCCTTGCCATTTTGTCGCTGCCGGTTGAACAGTATCCCGATCTGGCCCCGCCGAATGTGCGGGTCACGGCCAACTACCCCGGCGCCTCCGCGCAAACCCTGGAGAATACCGTCACCCAGGTTATCGAACAGAATATGACCGGCCTCGATAACCTGATGTATATGTCATCCCAGAGCAGCGCCACCGGCCAGGCGACCATCACCCTCAGTTTTACCGCCGGTACCGACCCGGATGAAGCCGTGCAGCAGGTGCAAAACCAGCTGCAGTCGGCGATGCGTAAACTGCCGCAGGCGGTGCAAAACCAGGGGGTAACGGTGCGCAAGACTGGCGATACCAATATCCTGACCCTCGCCTTCGTCTCCACCGACGGCAGTATGGATAAACAGGATATCGCCGACTACGTCGCCAGTAACATTCAGGACCCGCTCAGCCGCGTCAACGGCGTAGGGGATATCGACGCCTACGGCTCGCAATACTCAATGCGCATCTGGCTCGATCCGGCAAAGCTCAATAGCTTCCAGCTGACCACCAAGGATGTTACCGACGCCATCAGTTCGCAGAACGCCCAGATTGCCGTCGGCCAGCTCGGCGGCACGCCTTCCGTCGATAAGCAGGCGCTGAACGCCACCATCGACTCGCAATCTCTGCTGCAAACCCCGGAACAGTTTCGCAATATCACCCTGCGCGTCAATCAGGATGGTTCAGAAGTGACCCTCGGCGATGTCGCTACCGTGGAGATGGGGGCGGAGAAGTACGACTATCTTAGCCGCTATAACCGCCAGGCCGCCTCTGGCCTGGGAATTAAGCTCGCCTCCGGCGCCAACGAAATGGCCACCGCGGAGCGCGTGATCGCTCGCCTCAATGAGCTGTCGCAGTATTTCCCGCACGGGCTGGAATATAAAGTCGCCTATGAGACCACCTCCTTCGTGAAGGCTTCCATTACCGACGTGGTGAAAACCCTGCTGGAGGCGATCCTGCTGGTTTTCCTCGTGATGTATCTGTTCCTGCAGAACTTCCGCGCCACCCTGATCCCGACCATCGCCGTGCCGGTGGTGCTGATGGGCACCTTCGCGGTGCTTTATGCCTGTGGCTACAGCATCAACACCCTGACGATGTTCGCGATGGTGCTGGCTATCGGCCTGCTGGTGGATGACGCCATCGTGGTGGTGGAAAACGTTGAGCGCATCATGAGCGAGGAAGGCCTGTCGCCGCGGGAAGCCACCCGCAAATCGATGGGACAAATTCAGGGCGCGCTGGTGGGGATCGCGATGGTGCTGTCGGCGGTGTTTGTGCCGATGGCCTTCTTCGGCGGCACCACCGGCGCTATCTATCGCCAGTTCTCAATTACTATCGTCGCGGCGATGGTCCTCTCGGTGCTGGTGGCCATGATCCTCACCCCGGCCCTTTGCGCCACCCTGCTCAAACCGGTTAAGCCAGGTGAATCTCATGAGAGAAAAGGCTTCTTCGGCTGGTTCAACCGCACCTTTAACCGCAGCGCCAGCCGCTATGAAACCTTCGTCGGCAAAATTCTTCATCGCTCGCTGCGCTGGATGCTGATCTACGTCGTTCTGCTCGGCGGGATGGTGTTCCTGTTCCTGCATCTGCCCACCTCATTCCTGCCGCTGGAGGATCGGGGAATGTTCACCACCTCGGTACAGTTGCCGAGCGGCAGCACCCAACAGCAGACGCTGAAAGTGGTGCAGAAAGCGGAAGATTACTTCCTCAATAACGAGAGGCAAAACGTGGAGTCGGTGTTCGCTACCGTTGGCTCCGGCCCCGGCGGCAACGGGCAGAACGTAGCCCGTATGTTCGTGCGCCTCAAAGACTGGGACCAGCGCGATCCGCAAACCGGCTCCTCCTTTGCCATTATTGAACGCGCCACCAAAGCGTTTAATCAGATCAACGAAGCCCGGGTCATCGCCAGCAGCCCGCCGGCGATCAGCGGCCTCGGCAGTTCGGCAGGCTTCGATATGGAGCTGGAAGATCACGCCGGTAAGGGGCACGATGCGCTGATGGCGGCGCGCGATACGCTGCTTGAGCTGGCGGGTAAAAACCCGCTGTTGACCCGGGTCCGGCATAACGGGCTCGACGACAGCCCGCAGCTGCAGGTCGATATCGATCAGCGTAAAGCTCAGGCGCTGGGCGTCTCCATTGACGACATCAACGATACGCTGCAAACCGCGTGGGGGTCGAGCTACGTCAACGACTTTATGGATCGCGGGAGAGTGAAGAAAGTCTACGTCCAGGCGGCGGCGAAATATCGAATGCTGCCTGACGATATCAATCTCTGGTACGTCCGCAACAGCAGCGGCACGATGGTGCCGTTCTCGGCCTTCGCCACCTCGCGCTGGGAGACCGGCTCGCCGCGTCTGGAGCGCTACAATGGCTATTCGGCGGTGGAGATCGTCGGTGAGGCGGCGCCGGGCATCAGTACCGGTACCGCGATGGACATGATGGAGAAACTGGCCGCGCAGCTGCCAACCGGCTTTGGCCTCGAATGGACCGCCATGTCCTATCAGGAACGCCTCTCCGGCGCTCAGGCGCCGGCCCTGTACGCGATTTCTCTGCTGGTGGTGTTCCTGTGCCTGGCGGCGCTGTACGAGAGCTGGTCGGTGCCGTTCTCGGTGATGCTGGTGGTCCCGCTCGGGGTGATTGGCGCCCTGCTGGCGACCTGGATGCGCGGCCTGGAGAATGACGTTTACTTCCAGGTGGGCCTGTTGACGGTGATCGGCCTGTCGGCGAAAAACGCCATTCTGATCGTCGAGTTCGCCAATGAGCTCAACGAGAAAGGCCAGGATCTGCTCAGCGCCACGCTGTCGGCCTGCCGTCAGCGCCTGCGCCCCATTCTGATGACCTCGCTGGCGTTTATCTTCGGCGTCCTGCCGATGGCCACCAGCACCGGAGCCGGCTCCGGCAGCCAGCATGCGGTCGGTACCGGGGTGATGGGCGGGATGATCTCCGCCACCGTGCTGGCCATCTTTTTCGTACCGCTGTTCTTTGTGCTGGTGCGCCGCCGCTTTCCGCTGAAGGAGCGTCCGCAATAAACCGTCGGGCGTCGGCGGCGAGCCGGAATAACAGAAAAGGCGACCTGGATGGTCGCCTTCTTTATGTGTTCAGAACCATGACGCGCTTATTTACGTCGCGTTATTCCCCTGCTCACATTGCGGAAATTTATTTACGAAGCATGCCTTCAATAAAATCTTTCCAGTTCCCCAGTTCATGTTCAATCATAATAGCCTCTCTTATTATTATGGTCGATTCTATATAACTTCATTGCTGATGGGAAGTTGTGCTCCCCTATTGCTCTGATTGTCTTGTGGACCGCTGACAGAGATAAAACCTCTGGTTGCCGCCACTATGCCGTCTCGTATGTAAAAATTATGTGACGCAGAGCACCATCAGGCAACATTTTCGTAATATTGTTAGTGCCCTCACATCATGCCCGCGACTGGGCGAATTTTAATCACCCGAAAACATGGCATAAGATACCCGGTAAAAAGTTATATTTATTCATCTGAATCACGTATTATTTCAATAAGGCTTATATATTCGGAAATATCTGAGTTAACCGCTTAATTGAATGTTAAAGGTTTATCTATGCTCACCATGTACGGAATTAAAAACTGCGATACCATTAAAAAAGCCCGCCGCTGGCTGGAAGCGCATCAGATTGACTATCGCTTCCATGACTACCGCGCCGATGGCCTCGACCGCGCGCAACTGGATACCTTTATTGCCGAACTGGGCTGGCAGGCGCTGCTGAACACCCGCGGCACCACCTGGCGCAAGCTGGACGAATCGCTGCGCAACAGCATCGATAATGCCGATGCCGCCGCCGCATTGATGCTGGAAATGCCGGCGATTATCAAACGCCCATTGCTCTGCGCGCCCGGTCGTCCTATGCTGCTGGGTTTTAGTGAAGCAAGTTATCAGCAGTTTAACGAGGTATAGTCTATGTCTTGCCCGGTCATTGAGCTGGCTCAGCAGCTTATTCGCCGCCCTTCCCTTAGCCCCGATGATGCGGGATGCCAGGCGTTAATGATTGAACGCCTGCGTGCGATCGGCTTTACCGTTGAACCGATGGATTTCGGCGATACGCAGAACTTCTGGGCCTGGCGCGGCCACGGCGAGACGCTGGCCTTCGCCGGCCACACCGACGTGGTCCCGGCAGGCGACGCCGACCGCTGGATCAATCCGCCGTTCGAACCCACCATCCGCGACGGGATGCTGTTTGGCCGCGGGGCGGCGGATATGAAAGGCTCGCTGGCGGCGATGGTGGTTGCCGCTGAGCGTTTTGTCGCGCAGTACCCGAACCACCGGGGCCGGCTGGCGTTTTTGATTACCTCTGATGAAGAGGCCAGCGCCAAAAACGGCACCGTCAAAGTGGTGGAGACGCTGATGGCGCGTAACGAGCGTCTGGACTACTGTCTGGTCGGCGAACCCTCCAGTACCGAAGTGGTCGGCGATGTGGTGAAAAACGGCCGTCGCGGCTCGCTGACCTGCAATCTGACCATTCACGGCGTACAGGGCCATGTCGCCTATCCGCACCTTGCCGATAACCCCGTCCATCGCGCGGCGCCGATGCTGGCGGAGCTGGTCACTATCGAGTGGGATAAAGGCAATGAATACTTCCCGCCGACCAGCATGCAGATTGCCAACGTGCAGTCCGGCACCGGCAGCAACAACGTGATCCCTGGCGATATGTTCGTCCAGTTCAACTTCCGCTTCAGTACGGAACTGACGGACGAGATGATCAAAGCCCGGGTGGTCGCCCTGCTGGAAAAATACCAGCTGCGTTACAGCGTGGAGTGGTGGCTCTCCGGCCAGCCGTTCCTCACCGGACGGGGCAAGCTGGTGGATGCGGTCGTCAACGCGATTGAGCACTATAATGAGATCAAACCGCAGCTGTTAACCAACGGCGGCACCTCAGACGGACGGTTTATCGCGCGCATGGGGGCGCAGGTGGTAGAGCTGGGCCCGGTGAACGCCACGATTCACAAAATTAATGAATGTGTGAACGCCGCCGACCTGCAGCTGCTGGCGCGGATGTATCAACGCGTAATGGAACAGCTGGTCGCCTGACGTACTGACGTAAAGAGGAAGCGCGCATGGAATGGCTTATTAAACACTGGTGGATTCTGGTGCTGGTCTTTTTGGTGGGGGTAATTATCAACGTGATTAAAGATCTGAACCGCGTTGACCACAAAAAATTCCTCAACAACAAACCCGATCTGCCGCCGCACCGTGATTTTAACGATAAATGGGACGATGACGACGACTGGCCGAAGCACGACCAGTCGAAGAAACCGTAAGTTTGCCTTTATCGCGGTACCGCCCGCCTGTAACCCCGCCCGCCGGGGTTACAGCATTTCGATGATATCGTCCCCTTTCGGCGTACTGCCGCTCAGCGCCTCATCAAAATAGTGCTTCGGCACGGTATAGCGCAGTCGCTCAATCGCAAACTGCATGCTGCGATCGTCGATGGCATGCCCCAGATCGTCAACAATATCTAAGGTCACGTCGCCCCCCGCCTGCAACAACGCCTCCTGAGCCGACACCGCCCACGCCAGATCGATAACCCGATCGTCACCACCATGAATCAGGTGGATGGTGGTGGCCGTCGTTGCGGTGACCGGCAGCGTCGCGTAGCGGCCATTAAAGGCGATCACCCGCGAAGCCAGATCCGGCGCCGCTTTGATGCTCTCCAGCGACATGATCGCCCCCTGAGAGAAGCCGATCAGCGCGGTGGCCAGCGGGCTGACGCCGCTCTTTTCCTGCCAGTAGCGCACAATGTCAATAAAGGTCGGCATAATGGCGTCGATACGCTGCTGACGATTCTCTTCCGTCACTCCCTGCACCGAAAACCACTGCCGGCCGTTGGGACCGCAAGGCTCCACCCCGCCAATGCTAACGATCAGCGCATCAGGAAACTGCGGCGCGAACCAGCTGCCAATTTGCCCCATGGAGACCGGGTTATCCCCCACGCCATGAAACAGCAGCAACAGCTGTTGCGCAGGCGTCGCAGGGCTTTGAACAATAAAATGATCGTGTTTCATGGCTGTCTCCTTTGTGTATGCGGGCAGTGTACGCCGCTCGCCAGATATGACCATGCCATTTAACTGAATGAGTTAGTTAAAAAAATTGCAGGTGCGCCACCTGCTGACGCAGCGCCTCAGCGCGCGCTGCATCGAGGAAGCGCAAGGCGTCAGCGGCCTCCTGACGCCATCTCGCCAGCAGCGCTTTACGCCCTGTTAGCTGCAGCGCGGCGCAGAGTTCGGCCTCTTCTTCCCCCTGCAGGCGCCCGCGCAGCGCCGGCAACGGCATGTCGACCTGCATCAGCAGACGATTGAGGCAACCCAGCGCCGCGGCCAGCGGGCGATGGGCGAAGGCAAAGCTGGCCGCTTCCAGCCAGTCCTCTTCACTAAGCATAGCCCCTGAAACGGCCGGCAGCGGCGCGGGCGCGTCCCGCCACGGGCGCAGCCAGTATTCATCGCGTTGTAGCCGCTGCGCCTCCCGCTGCGCGAGCTGATGCCCCGCTGCAGTCAGCGGGAACAGAGCCATCGCGGTATAGCATCCGCTGCTGGCCTCGCGATGAGTACCCAGCCGCACGAGGATAAACCCGCAGCGTTGCCAGAAGCGCCACAGCTCAGGGGTATAGCCAAAGCTGACGGAGAGATAGTCATAACCTGCGGCATCGGCGGCGATATCCGCGATCATCTGCTGCCCCAGCCCTTCGCGCTGGCGGGCGGGGTGGACGGCGATCCGACTGACCCGCAGCCCGCGCAGCGTCGCCGCCAGGGGACTGCCGCCATGCGCCGCCAGCGACTGGGCGACCAGGTTCCCTCGCGGCCGGCGAAAACCCGCCCACACCGCCCGGCTGAGTTCAGGAGAAAGTCCCCCCTCGGCCACCAGCCACAGCGCGCCCGCCACCGCGCCGCCGGCGCGTGCGCAGCGGAAAGCCTGGCCCGGCGCGTCCATCATGCGCCGCAGATCGAGAGGAGAAGTGCGGTAATGCGCCCCGGACAACAGCTGGTACATCGCCTCCGGCAGCGCCGGCCGCGTTTGCCAGCTGGACTGATCGACCTCTTCCACGGCAACCTCCCCCGTCGGCGCATCGCGAAATACCTCATCGCTGAAGATCAGCAGCTGACTGATGGCTGACTCCAGCGGACAGCCCGCGGCCCAGCGGATCGGCGCGCTCAGGCTGAACGACTGCAGATGGGGCAGGCTGGCGCAAAATTTCAGCAGGAACCCGCGCCCGGTGCCTTCATAACCCTGCACCGTCGTGGTGAGTAGCGTGCGGGGAAAACGGCTTACCAGCTGCCGGAGAAGCGGAGCCGGAATGGCCGCGGCCTCATCGACAATCAGCCAGGACGCCGTTTCTTTCGATGACAGCAGCGCATCAGGCGCCATAAAACGAAACGCCGCGCCGGCAAAGCTCGCCAGCACATCGACGGCGCTGCGGGTCGGGGCGGTAACGATGGCCTCGCCCGCGAGCTGGCGCAGCAACATGCCCGCGAGGGCGGATTTGCCACGCCCTCGTTCAGCCGTCACCGCCGCGATACCGGGCGGTAGACGCAACAATTGCGCAAGGATCACCGCCTGTTCGGCCAGCGGGTGACCCTCGGCGGGATGCCAGTCAGGGCGCGGGACGGCCAGCGGGAGCCGCGGCGAGTCCGACTGCCGCCAGAGCAGCACATCGGGGTCGGCGATAAACTGCCGACAGCAGCGGAGAACAAAGTGGGGGGTAGAGATCGGGTCGGGCGTATCGCTCCAGCGCAGGGAGTCCTCATCCACCCGGGACGGCCAGTCGGCGAAGGGGGGCGTCAGCAGCACCAGCCAGCTTCCCGCCCGCAGGGTACCGCTCAGGGCCGCCAGGGCGGCTACATCAAATCCGCGCCGGGCATCGAAAAAGGCGTGCATGACTTCCCGCCCCAGCAGCGTCTTCAGGGCGCCAGGCGCCACCCCGGGCGCGAAAACCGGCTCGGGGCCCACCCACAGGCCATCGCCGGCGAGCCTCTCCCGCAGCGCCTGCGCCTGCTGCAGCGTCCAGGCCTCGTCGCCGCTGAGTACCAGCAGGCGGCGAATTCCCTCCCGCGCCATCTGCGCGGTGAGGTCAAGCAGCGCGTCCATCATCGGTGGCGATTACAGGGCGCTGCCGAAGGTGTTGCACTGCGCCGGGTCGCCGCTGTCGAAACCGCGTTTGAACCAGGTGTAGCGCTGTTTTGACGTGCCGTGGGTAAAGCTGTCCGGTACCACCCGACCCTGGCTCTGCTGCTGCAGACGGTCGTCGCCGATGGCCTCGGCGGCGTTCAGCGCCTCCTGCAGATCGCCGGTTTCCAGAATATCCTGCTGCTGCATATTATGGCCCCAGACGCCGGCGAAGCAGTCTGCCTGCAGCTCCATCTTAACCGACAGCCGGTTGGCTTCGGCCTCGGTGGCATGCTGCTGTTGCTGGCGGACCTTCGGCTCAATGCCCAGCAGTTTTTGCACGTGATGACCCACCTCATGGGCAATGACGTACCCCTGGGCAAAGTCGCCGTCGGCGCCCAGTTTATTTTTCATCTCATCGTAGAATGACAGGTCGATATAGACCGTGCTGTCGGCAGGACAGTAGAACGGCCCCATCACCGACTGGCCGGTACCGCAGCCGGTACGGGTCGCGCCGCGGTAGAGCACCAGCTTTGGCTGGGGGTACTGGCGGCCCATCTTTTCAAAGATCGGTCCCCAGGTATCTTCGGTGGTGGCCAGGATCACCGAAGTAAATTTCGCCGCTTCATCGTCTTTTGGACTGATGGAGCGCTGCGTGGAGGTCTGCTGCTGCGGCATCGGTTCGCCGGTCAGCATGCCGGTCAAATCCACGCCGTAATAGCCCGCCACCAGCACAATAATCAGCAGCACAATGCCGCCCTTCCCGCTCGGCAGCCGGAAGCCGCCGCCCCCGCCGCCAAACGGCGAGCCCGATTGACCGCGTCGATCTTCAACATTGTCGCTTTCGCGACGCCCTTGCCAGCGCATAAGCACCTCATTCCCTGTTATGTATCAATAGCAGAGATCGTAGGCGGTTCAGCGCAGGATTACCACAGGAAACAGCAAGAGACGCCAGAAGAAGAGACCATCTTCTGGCGGCGGGCGGGTTAGTCGAGCTTAACGCCCAGGCGGTGAGCCACTTCTTCGTAGGCTTCGATCAGGCCGCCAAGGCTCTGGCGGAAGCGGTCTTTGTCCATTTTATCAAGGGTGTTTTTGTCCCACAGGCGGCTGCCGTCCGGCGAAAACTCATCGCCCAGCACCACTTCGCCTTTGAACAGACCAAACTCCAGCTTAAAGTCCACCAGAATCAGACCGGCGTCATCGAACAATTTTTTCAGCACGTCGTTAGCTTTGTAGGTCAGCTCGCGCATCCGCGCCAGATTCTCTTTGCTCACCCAGCCGAAGGTTTCGCAGTAGGAGTCGTTGACCATCGGATCGTGCATGGCATCGTTTTTCAGGAACAGATCGAACAGCGGCGGATTCAGCTCGATACCTTCTTCAATGCCTAAACGTTTTACCAGCGAGCCTGCCGCACGGTTACGCACCACGCACTCCACCGGCACCATATCCAGTTTTTTCACCAGGCATTCGGTATCGGAGAGCAGCGCTTCCATCTGGGTAGGGATGCCCGCTTCTGCCAGTTTGCTCATAATGAAGTGGTTGAACTTGTTATTCACCATGCCTTTACGATCGAACTGCTCGATGCGCGCGCCATCACCTGCTGACGTATCGTTACGGAATTCCAGTACCAGCAGGTCCGGATTATCGGTGCTGTATACTGTCTTCGCCTTACCACGATACAACTCAGCTTGCTTTTTCATCTTTCACTACTCCAGTGATATTGAGCCTAAAAATACGTTTCCACCTATACACAAAATCATTCAAAGTGCATCGAGGCGGCAACTGAGCGAATCCCCAGGGGCTTACAAAAGTAAGTGACTGGGTTGAACGAAGGCGGCCAACAAAGAGGCAATTTGAAGGATGATGTGTATACGCACACGTTTGCGTCACTATATATTAAAAGGGCCGGATTGCTCCAGCCCTTTTGATTACTTGTTAAATGCGGCCTGGAATACGGCTACCAGAGCGTCATTTTGCGACTGCGTCAGGGTGTGGCCTTTCGGGTCGATGAACTGCAGGCTACTGCGGTTATCGAGGTCGCCGACCTGAAGTTTGTAGTCACCGGAGACCAGCTGCGGGTCGCGTGCGCCCAGCTCCTGCCAGCTGCTGTCAGACAGCGGCTTGTAGGTCAGCGCCATGCTGCCCTGAGAGCGCGTGCTGTCGGTCACTTTCATCCCCACTTTCTCGAGGGCGCCCGGCAGACGTTGCCACACCATGTTAAACGGCGCGCGAACGACGAGCATTGGCAGGCCTGTATCGTCGGCAGCGCTCTGCACGTCGAAGGTGGCGCCCGCGCTGCGCTGAGCGGCGTTCTGGGCGTTGGTGGCGTTCATGTCCAGGCCTTCCGAAATGACGTTCAGCATGGCGGTGCTGTAGCGCTGCAGTGACGCCGGATCGGCAACCGGTTTACCCGCCTGCTCCAGATTCACCAGCTTGACCACAACCGCTTGCTGATAGCCCTGCGGTTTGACGGAGATTTGATAACGACCGCGATACTGCTGATCTTCATCAAGACGGTTCCACTCAACCCAGTCGGTGTTCAGCGTCTGGCTCGCATCATCGCGCTTGGCGATAACGTAGTTCTTCGACTGAAGAATGCTGGTAACCTGCGCCCACAGCGAACCGCTGCGGCCGTTTTCGACCATCAGCGTCGCGGTATCGCCGTTGAACTGGGTGCGGGCGCCGCTAACCAATGCCAGCGGCTGCGCCGGCGGGCGAATGTCCAGCGCCTTGCCGACCGCGCCGGTGCTGTTGGCCACCGGAATGTTGTAATCACCCACCTGAATCGGCAGGATCATCCCCGCCGGCGCGTGAAGTTCGCTCAACGGTGACGCCTGTAAATAGGCCTCATCACCGCTCACCTGACGCTTATAGCGCGAGTCGGAACTACAGGCCGCGAGGAGTAGAACCAGCGAAACACCCGCAACCTTCGCCAGGCGCGACTTCTGTACTGAGTAAGCCATCAAATCTCCCTAAACTTTACAGCAAACCGGCATGCTTCAGCGCGGCGGTAACGGCTTCACGACCCTGGTCGGTGATAGGCGTCATCGGCAAGCGCAGCGTATCGGTCGCCACAAGACCCAACGCCTTGCATCCCCATTTCACCGGGATAGGATTGGGTTCGACAAATAATTTTGTATGCAATGGCATCAGACGCTGGTTAATCGCCCGGGCTTCGGCAAATTGACCCGCCAGCGCCAGACGGCACATGTCGGCCATTTCGCGCGCCGCCACGTTGGCGGTAACGGAAATCACGCCCACGCCGCCGAGCTGCATAAAGTCCATACCGGTCGCATCGTCACCGCTCAGCAGAATAAAGTCGTCTGAAACCAGCTCTTTGATCTGGTGAACACGACTTAAGTTCCCTGTTGCTTCCTTAATACCGACAATATTTTTAATTTGCGCCAGACGGCCAACGGTTTCCGGCAGCATATCGCAACCGGTACGGGACGGCACATTATACAGAATTTGCGGCAGGTCAGTATGTTCGGCGATAGCTTTAAAGTGCTGGAACAGGCCTTCCTGGGTCGGACGGTTATAATAAGGAGTGACCGTCAGGCAGCCGACTACGCCGCTATCGTTAAAACGTTTGGTCAGGCTAATCGCCTCTGCGGTTGCATTGGCTCCCGTTCCCGCGATAACCGGGATACGCCCGTCAGCCAGTTCCAGCGTCATCATCACCACGTCGCCATGCTCTTCATGGCTCAGCGTTGCGGATTCACCGGTAGTCCCTACCGAAACGATCGCCGAGGTTCCGTTGGCGACATGATAATCAATCAGTTTTTTCAGGCTTGTCCGGCAGACATTACCGTTTTCATCCATCGGCGTGACAAGCGCTACAATACTTCCCGTGAACATGGGCCATCCTCAGAGCAGAAGTGCGACAAGATTCTCAATGTTACGTTTGGAGCTGCAATAAAAGCAAGAGACCCGACGCCATCAGGGATGTTGTATGGCGGTTTTTTTTATGCTTTCCTAATGTTACCTCACCTTTTTAAAGGAAGAACAGGTTTGACAGCCTCATTACAACACTATCTGGTTATTACCGCCCTGGGGGCTGACCGTCCCGGCATCGTGAATACGATCACTCGCCACGTCAGCAGCTGCGGTTGTAATATCGAAGACAGCCGGCTGGCCATGCTCGGTGATGAGTTTACGTTTATCATGCTGCTTTCCGGTTCGTGGAATGCGATTAACCTGATCGAATCAACCCTGCCGCTGAAAGGCGCGGAGCTGGAGCTGTTGATCGTGATGAAACGCACCACCGCGCGCCCGCCGCAGGCCATGCCAAACACCGTCTGGGTCCAGGTTGAGGTGCCGGACTCACCGCATATCATCGAGCGCTTCACTGCCCTGTGCGATACATGGAATATGAATATCGCGGAACTGGTGTCCCGCACGCAGCCGGGAGACGGCGATTCCGCGCAGCTTTTTATCCAGATAACGGCTCACAGCCCTGCGACGCAAAATGCAGCAAATATCGAACAAGCGTTCAAAGCCCTATGTACAGAACTCAACGCACAAGGCAGTATTAACATCGTTAATTATTCACAGCATGATGAACAGGATGGAGTTTAACCCATGACCCCACTGAAAGCCGGTGATCTTGCACCGAAATTTAGCTTACCGGACCAGGACGGCGAGGAAGTAAATTTAACCGACTTCCAGGGACAGCGTGTCCTGGTTTATTTTTACCCGAAAGCCATGACCCCGGGCTGCACCGTCCAGGCGTGCGGCTTGCGCGATAATATGGACGACCTGAAAAAAGCCGGTGTGGAAGTGCTGGGCATCAGCACCGATAAACCGGAAAAGCTCTCCCGTTTCGCCGAAAAAGAGCTGCTGAACTTTACGCTGCTGTCTGATGAAAACCATCAGGTTTGCGAGCAGTTTGGCGTCTGGGGCGAAAAATCCTTTATGGGGAAAACCTACGACGGGATCCACCGTATCAGCTTCCTCGTCGATGCCGATGGCAAAATCGAACACGTCTTTGATGACTTCAAAACCAGCAATCACCACGACGTGGTGTTGAACTGGCTGAAAGAAAACGCCTGATGCAAAGCAAGACGCCGGGGGAGAAAACCTCGCCCGGCGTCTTTTTTTATCCTCAATGCCTTAGTCGTCGTCGACGACCAGGCCATCCGGCCAGGCATGCACCACCGCTTTAATTAACGTGGCCAGCGGAATGGCGAAGAAGACGCCCCAGAATCCCCACAAACCGCCAAAGATCACCACCGACAGGATAATCACCAGCGGGTGCAGATTCACCGCTTCCGAGAACAGCACCGGGACCAGCAGGTTACCATCCAGTCCCTGAATAATCAGATAGACCGCGAACAGACTCCAGAACTCAGTGCCTGCGCCAAACTGAAACAGCGCCACCCCTACCACCGGAATGGTCACCACAAACGCGCCGATATAGGGGATCAGCACCGAGAAGCCCACCAGCACCGCCAACAGCAGCGAGTAGTTGAGGCCGAAAAGGATAAAGCCTATCCAGGTGGCGACGCTGACGACAATCATCTCCAGCACCTTACCGCGAATGTAGTTGGTGATTTGCTGGTTCATCTCCTTCCACACCTGCCCGGCCAAACCGCGGTTTCGCGGCAGCACGCGGCGTACCGCATTGAGCATCTGCTCTTTATCCTTCAGCAGGAAGAAGACCATCAGCGGCACCAGCACCAGATAGACCGCCAGCGTGAGCAGCCCCACCAGCGAGGCGAGAGAATACTTGACCACCGAGTCGCCCACCGTCAGCATCCGGGTGCGCATATTTTCCGCCATCGCATCGATGATGCCGGCATCCATCAACGCCGGATAGCGCCGCGGCAGCGTGGCGGCGAAATCAGAGAGCTTGTTAAGCATGCCCGGCATATCGCGGATAAGGTAGATCCCCTGCTGCCAGGCCACCGGCAGCACCACAAAGGCCAGCAAGAGCAGAATACCCACAAAGAGGATTAGCACCAGCGAGGTCGCCCAGGTGCGCGACAGGCCGATGCGCTCCAGGCGAACGGTCGGCCACTCCAGCAGATAGGCCAGCACGATAGCCACCAGTAACGGGGCCAGCAGGCCGCTGAAAAAGAACATGATGCCGAAACCGGCAAGCAAAATAACCAGCAGCGCTATCGCCTCAGGGTCGCTGAATCGACGGCGGTACCACTGCATTAACATCTCGAGCATAAAACCTTCCCTGAAGCGCAACGCGGCGACAAACGGGGGAATTGTATCGAAATGTCACAAAAAAGACTTCGCTTTTTGATGCGCAGCAGACAAACCCGTCTCCGCCGTGAAGAACCTATTTTCAATGCGTCTAACGCCAGCTAAACTCGCTGGGATGCGGCCAGGGAACATTGCGTCGCACAATCGGTCAAACTGGCACACCCACATTACAGGACAGAGGTTATGTTCAGGCAGTTGAAGAAAACGCTGGTGGCGACCGTGATCGCGTCGCTGACGCTGGGTTCGTTAGGCCCTGCTTTTGCTGACTCCGCAGATACCCTGCCGGACATGGGGACCTCCGCAGGAAGCACGTTGTCGATTGGTCAGGAAATGCAGATGGGGGATTACTACGTCCGCCAGCTGCGCGGCAGCGCGCCGCTGATCAACGACCCTCTGCTGGTGCAATATATCAACGGGCTGGGCATGCGTCTGGTCTCGCATGCGAATTCGGTGCGCACCCCGTTCCACTTCTATTTGATTAATAACGACCAAATTAACGCCTTCGCCTTCTTCGGCGGCAATGTGGTCCTCCACTCCGCCCTGTTCCGCTACTCCGATAACGAGAGCGAACTGGCCTCTGTCATGGCGCACGAAATTTCCCACGTTACGCAGCGGCATCTCGCCCGCGCAATGGAAGATCAGAAACGCAATGCGCCGCTGACCTGGGTCGGCGCGCTGGGTTCAATTCTGCTGGCGATGGCCAGCCCGCAGGCCGGGATGGCGGCGCTGACCGGGACGCTGGCCGGCACCCAACAGGGCATGATCAGCTTCACTCGTCAGAACGAAGAAGAGGCCGACCGGATCGGTATTCAGGTTCTGCAACGCTCGGGATTCGACCCGCAGGCCATGCCGATGTTTATGGGTAAACTGCTTGATGAGTCGCGCTACTCAACGCGACCGCCGGAAATGCTGCTCACCCACCCCCTGCCGGAAAGCCGGCTTGCCGATGCCCGTAACCGCGCCAACCAGATGCGCCCGGTTGTCGTGCAGTCCTCAGCGGACTTCTATCTGGCGAAGGCGCGTACCCTCGGAATGTACACCAACGGCGACAATAAGCTAGGCACCGATCTGCTCAACGCCTGGGATAAAGGCAATATCCGCCAGCAGCATGCCGCGCAGTATGGCCGCGCTCTGCTGGCGATGGAAAGCAACAACTTTGACCAGGCGCGCAAAACGCTGCAGCCGCTGCTCAGCGCCGATCCGCAAAATCCCTGGTATCTCGATCTGGCCACCGATATCGACCTCGGGCAGAAGAAAACCGGCGACGCCATCAACCGTCTTAAAAACGCTCGTGAACTGCGCACCAATCCGGTGCTGCAGTTGAACCTGGCCAACGCCCTCCTGCAGGGCGGACAGCCCGGGGAAGCGGCGACCATCCTGAATCGTTATACCTTTACCTATAAAGAGGATGGCAACGGCTGGGACCTGCTGGCGCAGGCGGAAGGCGCCCTGGGCAATCGCGACCAGGAGCTGGCGGCGCGGGCAGAAAGCATGGCGCTGGTCGGCCAGCTGGAACAGGCGATTTCCCTGCTCAGCAGCGCCAGCTCGCAAGTGAAACTCGGTAGTCTGCAGCAGGCCCGCTACGATGCCCGCATCGACCAGCTACGTGAGCTACAGGCCCGCTTCCGCCCCTACCAAAAAATGTAAGGAGACCCCATGACCGACGCGGTAAAAATTTACCATAACCCACGCTGCTCGAAGAGCCGCGAAACGCTGAGCCTGTTGAAGAGCCACGGCATCGATCCTGAGGTGGTGCTTTATCTTGAGACGCCACCGGATGCCGGGACGCTGCGTCAACTGCTGCAGCTGCTGGGTATGGAGAGCCCCCGCGAGCTCATGCGCCAGAAAGAGGATCTGTATAAATCGCTCAATCTTGCCGACCCGGCGCTCAGCGACGCCGCGCTGATACAGGCGATGGTCGACAACCCTAAGCTCATCGAACGCCCAATTGTCGTCAGCCGCGGCCAGGCGCGTATTGGCCGACCACCGGAGCTGGTCCTCGAGATCGTGAGCTAAGTTACCCGCGCCGCGCTACGCGGCGCTTTTTTTACGTAGCTGATTCCAGATCTTCCACGCCAATCCCTCCCGCCCGTCTTGCAGTGCTACTGTTCATCTAACGCTCAATCCACTGGACGGATGAACATGAAAAAACCAACCTCAACGCCTCACGATGCCGTATTTAAGACCTATCTCTCCCACCCTGATACCGCCCGCGATTTTCTGCGGCTGTACCTGCCCGAGACGCTGCTTAAAGTGTGCGATCTGCGTACGCTGCATCTCGAGTCCGGGCATTTTGTCGAAGACGATCTGCGTCCCTTTTACGCCGACATTCTGTATTCCCTGAAAACCACGGCGGGAGACGGCTATATTTATGCGCTTATCGAACACCAGAGCACGCCCGACCGGCATATGGCCTTTCGTCTGATGCGCTACGCCATCGCCGCCATGCAGCGCCACCTTGATGCCGGCCACGATCGGCTGCCGCTGGTGATCCCTGTTCTCTTCTACCACGGTCTGGTAAGCCCCTACCCGTTCTCACTGCGCTGGCTCGATGAATTCGTCGCTCCGGAGCTGGCCGGCCACCTTTATCACGGGGCGTTTCCGCTGGCGGACATTACCGTCATTCCGGATGACGACATTGCCACCCACCAGCGCATGGCGACGCTGGAGTTACTGCAAAAACATATTCGACAACGCGATCTGGCGCAGCTCCTCGACAAACTGAGCGAATTATTATTGACTGGTCTGGCGACGGAATCGCAGGTACAAGCCCTGATGCACTATCTGGTGCAGGCAGGCAACGCGCGAGAGCCGATCAAGTTCATTCGCGAGCTGGCGTTACGTACGCCGCAGCACAAGGAGACGTTGATGACAATTGCGGAATATCTGGAACAGCAGGGTCTGGAGCGGGGCCTGGCGCAGGGACTGGCGCAGGGCCGTCAGGAAGGCCGGAAAGAAGAGGCGCAGCGTATCGCCGCCGCTATGCTACACAGTGGCCTGGCGCGCGACCTGGTCGCCCGGTTGACCGGGCTGACGGAGGAGGAACTGACTCCGCAGGCGGACTAGAGTTTAAGGATCTCTTTCACGAAGGGGATCGTCAGCTTGCGCTGAGCGGTAATCGAGGCATGATCCAGCTGATCGAGGGTCATAAATAGCGAGCGCATCTCGCGATCCAGCCGCTTCAGCAGGAAGCGGCACACGTCCTCCGGCATCTCAAAGCCGCGCAGTCTGGCGCGCAGCTGCAGGGCCTGCAGTTTGTCTTCATCCGACAGCGGCTGCAGCTTATAGATCTGCCCCCAGTCAAGCCGCGAGGCAAGATCCGGCAGACCAAGATTCAGTTGCCGCGGCGGCCGGTCGCCGGTGATCAGCAGCCGGGTTTTACCTGATTCCAGGATCCGGTTGTAGAGATTAAAGATGGCCATTTCCCAGGGCTCATCCCCGGCGACGCACTCGATGTTATCGATGCAGACCAGGGCCAGCTGTTCCATCCCCTCCAGCACCTCCGGCACAAACCAGGTGCGTTTATCCAGCGGCACGTAGCCCACGGCATCCCCGCGCTGGGAAAGCTCGGCGCAGGCGGCGTGTAACAGGTGGCTGCGACCCGCCCCTTCACGTGACCAGATATAAATATACCCGCTGTGTTCCTGGCGCAGTACGTTCTGGAGGGCAGCAAGTAGAGAAGGATTATCACCCGGCCAGAAACTCGCGAAGGTTTCGTCGTCAGGAAGATACAGTGGCAAAGAGAGCTGTGCCGGTGCGTTCAGATGGACCTCAACATAGGCTTACAGAAAAACGCGAAGAGTTTATCACAGATTTAGGTCAGGAGAGAACCGGGCGGGATCGCCGCCCGGTCAGGCGATCGTTATTTAACCTCTTCGCTATCCACGGCGTCGAGAACCACCTCTTCCGGACGCAGGACGCTGATAAGCTTGAAAATCAGGCTGAGCGCGATACCGACGATGGTGGCCAGCGCCATCCCTTTCAGCTCAGCGGCGCCGATGTGCACTTTGGCGCCGCTGACGCCGATGATCAGGATCACGGAGGTGAGGATCAGATTCTGCGCTTTGCTGTAATCCACCTTCGATTCAATCAGTACGCGGATCCCCGAGGCGCCGATCACCCCGTACAGCAGCAGCGACACGCCGCCCATCACCGGCACCGGGATGATCTGGATCGCCGCCGCCAGTTTGCCGACGCAGGAGAGCAGAATCGCAATGATCGCCGCGCCGCCGATAACCCAGGTGCTGTAGACGCGGGTAATCGCCATCACACCGATATTTTCCCCGTAGGTGGTGTTAGGCGTCGAGCCGAAAAAGCCGGAAATGATCGTCGACAGGCCATTGGCAAACATCGAACGATGCAGGCCCGGGTCGCGGATCAGATCGCGTTTGACGATATTGGCCGTCACCACCAGGTGACCGACGTGCTCGGCAATCACCACCAGCGCAGCGGGCAGAATGGTGAAGATGGCGAACCATTCAAAACGCGGCGTGTAGAAGGTTGGCAGCGCGAACCAGTGCGCTTCGGCGATCGGGGTGGTATCAACCACGCCCATCACAAACGACAGCGCATAGCCCACCAGAACGCCAATCAGGATCGGGATAATCGCCAGGAAGCCGCGGAACAGGACCGAACCAAACACCGTCACCGCCAGGGTTACCATCGAGATAATAATGGTTTTGCTGTCCGGTGACTGGCCGTCGGCTGGCAGCAGCCCGGCCATATTGGCCGCCACGCCTGCCAGCTCCAGACCGATAACCGCCACGATGGCCCCCATCGCCGCCGGGGGGAACATCACATCCAGCCAGCCGGTACCGGCTTTTTTGACAATAAAGGAGACGAGGCAGAACAGCACGCCGCACATAATGAAACCGCCCAGCGCCACTTCATAGCCCAGCGGCAGCAGGAGCAGCACCGGAGAGATAAAGGCGAAACTCGATCCCAGATACGCCGGGATTTTGCCTTTACAGATAAAGAGGTACAGCAGCGTACCAATACCGTTGAACAGCAGCACGGTGGCCGGGTTGATGTGGAACAGGATTGGCACCAGCACCGTTGCGCCGAACATGGCAAACAGGTGCTGCAAACTAAGCGGGATAGTCTGTAAAAGCGGCGGTCTTTCACTCACCCCGATAGCACGGCGCGTCATAGTGTTTTCCTCTGAGATGGTTAGTTATGTGTGTTTTATTCAAAAAAAAGCCGACTCTCAAAGTCGGCTTATTTATCGTTATTCGATTATTTCGTACCAAAGATCTTGTCGCCGGCATCGCCGAGACCGGGAATGATGTACCCGTGCTCGTTCAGTCCCTTATCGACAGAGGCGGTATACAGCTCAACGTCCGGGTGCGCTTTCTCCAGCGCGGCAATCCCTTCCGGCGCCGCCACCAGCACCAGCACCTTGATGCTGGTGCAGCCGGCGTTTTTCAGCAGATCGATAGTGGCGATCATCGACCCACCGGTGGCCAGCATCGGGTCAACCACCAGCGCCATACGCTCATCGATGTTGGACACCAGCTTCTGGAAGTAAGGTACCGGCTCGAGGGTTTCTTCATTGCGATAAATACCCACCACGCTGATACGCGCGCTTGGCACGTGCTCAAGCACCCCTTCCATCATGCCGAGGCCTGCGCGCAGGATAGGCACGACGGTAATTTTCTTGCCCTTGATCTGCTCAACTTCCACCGGGCCGTTCCAGCCTTCGATGGTCACTTTCTCGGTTGCCAGATCGGCGGTGGCTTCATAAGTCAGTAAGCTGCCCACTTCTGAGGCGAGTTCACGGAAGCGTTTGGTGCTGATGTCGTGCTCGCGCATCAGGCCCAGCTTGTGTTTGACGAGTGGGTGTTTGACTTCCACAATCTTCATTCTCTTTCTCCTCTGAGGGGCAGCCACAAAAAAAATCGCGGGATTATACCGCTTTTTTCGGATTAGGCCATACCCATCTTGCTTGACGTATATCAAGCAAAGTGATTTAGAGACAAAAAAACCGGAGACGAGGCTCCGGTTTTAGCGCGGGGTTCTGCCGGGCGGCGCTAACGCTTACCCGGACTGGAAACCACGCTGGCCCGATAAGCGCAGCGCCATCGGGAAATTATAGCTGCTCCCCGTTGCTGGCAATCACCTTCTTATACCAGTCGAACGACTTCTTCTTACTGCGGTCCAGCGTGCCGTTGCCTTCATTATCTTTATCCACGTAGATAAAGCCGTAGCGTTTTTTCATCTCCCCCGTGCCGGCGGAAACCAGATCGATACAGCCCCACGGGGTATAGCCCATCAGGTCAACGCCATCTTCGACCACCGCCTTTTTCATCTCCGCGATATGGGCGGAGAGATAATCGATACGGTACTGGTCATCCACGCTGCCGTCCGCTTCACGAACATCGATCGCGCCAAAACCGTTTTCGACAATAAACAGCGGTAGCTGATAGTGATCCCAGAACCAGTTCAGCGAATAGCGCAGGCCGACCGGATCTATCTGCCAGCCCCAGTCCGACTTTTTCACGTACGGGTTGGAGACCAGGCTGGTGGTTTCATCATAATCGAGCAATGGGTTATCTTCGGTGGCTTTGGTGGCGAAGGACATATAGTAGCTAAAGCCGATGTAGTCGACACAGCCTTCGGTTAACGCCTGACGATCGGCTTCGGTCATGTCCAGGCTAAAGCCGCGGCGGGCAAAATAGTTGAGCAGATGCTGCGGATAGCGGCCGCGCACGTGGACGTCGGTGAACCAGTACCGGCGGTGCATGGCGTTCATCGCCATCATCATATCGTCCGGCGCGCAGGTCAGCGGATAGATGGGACACATGGCGATCATGCAGCCTATCTGCAGAGCAGGGTTGATCTCGCGCGCCGCTTTCACCGCCAGGGCGCTGGCCACTAGCTCATAATGTGCGGCCTGGTACATCACCGGTTCCCGATCTTCACCCGGCACATACTTCAGACCGGAGTTGGTGAAGGGGGCAAAGTCCTCATGGTAGTTGGCCTGGTTGTTGATCTCGTTGAAGGTCATCCAGTACTTCACTTTATGCTGGTAGCGGGTGAAGACGACCCTGGCGAAGCGCACGAAAAAGTCGATCAGCTTGCGGTTACGCCAGCCGCCGTACTCGGTGACCAGGTGATAGGGCATTTCAAAATGCGACAGCGTAATGACCGGTTCAATACCGTGTTTCAGACATTCGTCGAACAGATCGTCATAAAACTGCAGGCCAGCCTCGTTCGGCTCCTGTTCATCGCCCTGCGGGAAAATACGCGTCCAGGCAATCGAGGTGCGGAAACATTTAAAGCCCATTTCGGCAAACAGCGCCAGGTCCTGCGGGTAGCGATGATAAAAATCGATCGCCTCATGGTTCGGGTAGTTTTTCCCCGCTACCACGCCATCGGTGATCTCCCGCGGCACCCCGTGGGCGCCGGCGGTCATGACATCCGCCACGCTGACCCCCTTGCCCCCCTCCTGCCAGCCGCCCTCTAACTGATGCGCCGCCACCGCGCCGCCCCACAGAAAACCTTCTTTAAATCCGGACATAATCTCTCCCTAAGGTCGATCGTCGCCAGGCGAACGATAGTGCTGATTGAAATGGTAAACCGCGCCAATCAGGCCGGCATCATTGCCGTGACTGACGGTATCGAGATAGTCGGCAATGCCGAACCAGGCCAGATGCTGGCGCAGCAGCGTCAGAAATCCAGGGCGTTCCACAATGCCGCCGCCGATAAAAATAGTCTGCGGATCGAAGATATTGACGAGGTTATAAAGGCCATGGCCCAGGCCATTGAAGAACTCGGCGACCAGACGCTGGCAAACCGGGTCGCCGGCGTCGTAGCGGTCAAAAATCATTTCGCCAGTGACGCTATCCAGCGGCGCGCCAATATGTTCCGCATAGCGATGGCGAAGCACCCGCAGGGTGCAGTTTTCATTCATCGAGTAGCGACGGGGATCGCGTCCGCCGGGACGATCGGTAAGCATATAGCCGAACTCACCGGCGCGAAAACGCGCCCCGTGGATCAACTGATGTTGGCAAAAAATCGCTCCACCGATGCCAGTGCCGATAGTGAGCACCAGAAAATTGGCCATTTCCGCCGCTTTGCCCTGCCAGCGCTCGGCCAGCAGCACACAGTTGGCGTCGTTTTCCACCGAGACCGGCAGCCCGGTTCGCGTCTCGAGCCACGATTTCATGGCGAAGTTGTCAAATCGACGGATAGCGCCGCCCATGGTGATAAAGCCGCTGTGCGGATCGACATAGCCCGGCGCGCTGATGGCTATACCTTCGCACGACGGGTGGGCCGCCAGCCACGACAGGATGGTCTGTAAGATATGATCGCCATCGCTGTCATTGATTGACTGCTTCGCGGTTTCCAGCAGCCTGCCGTCGCGGGTCATGACGCCCATCTTTAGCGCGGTGCCGCCGATATCAAATGCCGCAATCTTCATTCATCCCTCCCCTGTCGAGCATAATGCACCGGTGATCCACACGGCAGCCAACCACAGAAACCGGTTTCAGTCGTATGATGAGGATTCCCTGGGACTGAGGCAAGCACAAGGCTGTACCCGGTTTCATTTTCGTGAGCAGTATCAAATTTGACCATCCGCCAACGGTTTTACGCCGACTGTAAAGCAGGCTCGCAAACGTTTGCTTTCCCTGTTAGAATTGCGCCGATTTTTCTTGCTTACCGCAAACGCGTGGAGACTTCGCAGTGACCGACAAAACCTCTCTCAGCTATAAAGATGCCGGCGTGGATATTGATGCAGGCAACGCTCTCGTCGACCGTATTAAGGGCGTGGTGAAGAAAACCCGTCGCCCGGAAGTGATGGGTGGACTGGGCGGATTCGGCGCGCTGTGCGCACTGCCGCAGAAATACCGCGAGCCGGTACTGGTCTCCGGCACCGACGGCGTCGGTACCAAGCTGCGTCTGGCAATGGATCTGAAGCGTCACGACACCATCGGCATCGACCTGGTCGCCATGTGCGTGAACGACCTGGTGGTTCAGGGCGCTGAGCCGCTGTTTTTCCTTGATTATTACGCCACCGGTAAACTGGACGTCGATACCGCAACCAGCGTCATCAACGGCATCGCCGAAGGCTGCCTGCAGTCCGGTTGCGCGCTGGTGGGCGGTGAGACCGCAGAGATGCCGGGGATGTACCACGGCGAAGATTACGACGTGGCGGGTTTTTGCGTCGGGGTGGTGGAAAAATCAGAAATCATCGACGGCAGCAAAGTCGCTGACGGCGACGTGCTGGTGGCGCTGGCCTCCAGCGGCCCGCACTCTAACGGCTATTCGCTGGTGCGTAAGATTATTGAAGTTAGCGGCGTTGACCCGCAGACCACCGACCTTGACGGCAAACCGCTGGCCGACCATCTGCTGGCGCCGACCCGCATCTATGTGAAATCGGTTCTCGACCTGATTGCCAGCGTTGACGTCCACGCCATCGCCCATCTGACCGGCGGCGGCTTCTGGGAAAACATCCCGCGCGTGCTGCCGGACAACACCCAGGCGGTGATTGATGAGTCTTCCTGGCAGTGGCCGTCCGTCTTCAACTGGCTGCAAACCGCCGGTAACGTCAGCCAGCATGAGATGTACCGTACCTTTAACTGCGGCGTGGGGATGGTTATCGCCCTGCCGGCTGCAGAAGCAGACAAGGCCATTGCCCTGCTGAACGAGAAAGGTGAAAACGCGTGGAAAATCGGGTATATCAAAGCCTCCGATTCCGAACAGCGTGTGGTCATTGCATGAAAAACATTGTGGTGCTGATTTCCGGTAGCGGCAGTAATTTGCAGGCGATCATCGACGCCTGCGGCCGGAAACAGATCAACGGCACCCTGCGTGCGGTATTCAGTAACAAGGCCGATGCGTTCGGCCTTGAGCGCGCGCGCGCGGCCGGGATCCCGGCCCACGCGCTGGCGCAAAGTCAGTTTGCCGACCGGGAAGCGTTCGATCGTCAGCTGATGCATGAAATTGACGCCTACGCCCCGGATCTGGTGGTGCTGGCGGGCTATATGCGTATCCTTAGCCCCGCCTTCGTCAGCCACTATCAGGGACGTCTGCTGAACATCCACCCTTCGTTACTGCCGAAGTATCCTGGCCTGCATACCCACCGCCAGGTGCTGGAAAACGGTGACGAGGAGCATGGGACCTCGGTGCACTTCGTCACCGACGAGCTGGACGGCGGTCCGGTTATCCTGCAGGCCAAAGTGCCGGTCTTTGCTGGCGACAGCGAGGAAGAGGTCACGGCGCGGGTTCAGACCCAGGAACATGCCATTTATCCGCTGGTGATAAGCTGGTTCGTTGAGGGACGTCTGCGCATGGAGGGCAACCACGCCTGGCTGGATGAACGACAGCTTCCCCCCCAGGGCTATGCCGCTGAAGAATGAACAACAGCCCCGCCTTTCGCCATCGCGGGGCTTTTTTTTAATTAAAATTGTTTATTAATCAAACATCTCACAGAAATAATTCTTCTTACTGTCATATAGTTGTGACACAGTAAATCGCTATGCAGAAAAATTCGTCATAATAGTCTACGTCCTGTGAGTAAAACGGAGTGTGAGCGGTAATGGGCCAGGAAAAGCTATACATCGAAAAAGAACTCAGCTGGTTGTCTTTTAACGAGCGCGTGCTGCAGGAAGCGGCGGACAAGAGTAACCCGCTGATTGAGCGCATGCGCTTCTTAGGGATCTACTCCAACAACCTTGATGAGTTTTACAAAGTGCGCTTCGCTGAGCTTAAGCGCCGGATTATTATCAGTGAAGAACAAGGCAGTACCGCCCATTCTCGCCACCTGTTAGGCAAAATCCAGGCCCGCGTGCTGAAGGCCGATCAGGAATTCGATAGTCTGTATAACGAACTGCTGCTGGAGATGGCGCGCAACCAGATCTTCCTGATCAATGAGCGTCAGCTGTCCGTCAATCAGCAGGCCTGGCTGCGCAACTACTTTAAACAGTATTTGCGCCAGCATATCTCGCCGATCCTGATTAACCGCGAAACGGACCTCGTGCAGTTTCTGAAAGATGATTACACCTATCTGGCGGTGGAGATTATCCGTGGGGAAAACATCAACTATGCCCTGCTGGAAATTCCGTCGGATAAGGTCCCGCGCTTCGTAAACCTGCCGCCGGAAGCGCCTCGTCGCCGTAAACCAATGATCCTGCTGGATAACATTCTGCGCTATTGCCTGGACGACATCTTTAAAGGCTTCTTTGATTACGATGCGCTGAACGCCTACTCGATGAAAATGACCCGTGACGCCGAGTACGATCTGGTGCATGAGATGGAGTCGAGCCTGATGGAGCTGATGTCCTCCAGCCTGAAACAGCGCCTGACCGCCGAGCCGGTTCGCTTCGTCTACCAGCGCGATATGCCGGACGCGATGGTCGAAATGCTGCGTGATAAGCTCTCCATCTCCAACTATGACTCAATGCTGCCGGGCGGCCGCTATCACAACTTTAAAGACTTTATCGGCTTCCCGAACGTGGGTAAGGCCAATCTGGTCAATAAACCTATGCCGCGCCTGCGTCATCTGTGGTTTGATAAATTCCGCAACGGCTTCGACGCCATTCGCGAACGCGATGTGCTGCTCTACTACCCCTATCATACTTTTGAGCATGTGCTGGAGCTGCTTCGCCAGGCCTCGTTCGACCCCAGCGTACTGGCGATCAAAATCAACATCTACCGCGTGGCCAAGGATTCGCGCATCATCGACGCGATGATCCACGCCGCCCACAACGGTAAAAAAGTCACCGTGGTGGTGGAGCTGCAGGCGCGTTTTGACGAAGAGGCCAACATTCACTGGGCGAAGCGCCTGACGGAAGCGGGCGTTCACGTGATCTTCTCCGCGCCGGGCCTGAAGATCCACGCCAAGCTGTTCCTTATCTCGCGTAAAGAAGGCGATGAGGTGGTGCGCTACGCCCACATCGGCACCGGTAACTTCAACGAGAAGACCGCGCGGATCTATACCGACTATTCGCTGTTAACCGCCGATGCGCGCATTACCAATGAAGTCCGCCGGGTGTTTAACTTTATTGAAAACCCCTACCGCCCGGTTAGCTTCGATTACCTGCTGGTGTCGCCGCAGAACTCGCGTCGTCTGCTGTATGAGATGATCGACCGCGAGATCGCTAATGCGCAGAACGGGCAACCGTCCGGTATTACCCTGAAGCTGAACAACCTGGTGGACAAAGGGCTGGTGGACAGACTGTATGCCGCCTCCAGCTCCGGCGTGCCGGTCAACCTGTTGATCCGCGGCATGTGCTCGCTGATCCCCGGTCTGGAAGGCATCAGCGAAAATATTCGCGTCATCAGCATTGTGGACCGTTTCCTCGAGCACGACCGGGTCTACTGTTTTGAAAACGGTGGCGATAAGCAGGTCTGGCTCTCCTCTGCCGACTGGATGACGCGTAATATCGATTATCGTATCGAAGTTGCCGCCCCGCTGCTCGACCCGCGCCTGAAACAGCGGGTGCTGGATATTTTTGATATCCTGTTCAACGATACGGTAAAAGCGCGCTATCTTGATAAAGAACTGAGTAATCGCTATGTGCCGCGCGGCAATCGCCGTAAAGTGCGCGCTCAGATGGCGATTTACGATTATCTCAAATCACTCGAACAACCCGACTAACCTATGCCAATAAACGAAAAAACCCCTCGACCGCAGGAGTTCGCTGCGGTTGACCTTGGTTCGAACAGTTTTCATATGGTGATCGCCCGTGTCGTCGACGGCGCCATGCAGATCATCGGACGCCTGAAACAGCGCGTACATCTGGCCGATGGCCTCGATGAAAACTCGGTGTTGAGCGAAGAAGCCATGACCCGCGGGCTGAACTGCCTGTCGCTGTTTGCCGAACGCCTGCAGGGATTTTCTCCCTCCAGCGTCTGCATCGTCGGGACGCATACGCTGCGTCAGGCGACCAATGCGGCGGAGTTTCTTAAACGCGCGGAAAAAGTGATCCCCTACCCGATCGAGATCATCTCCGGTAATGAAGAAGCGCGCCTGATATTTATGGGCGTGGAGCACACGCAGCCGGAGCGCGGCCGTAAGCTGGTGATTGATATCGGCGGCGGTTCGACCGAGCTGGTCATCGGTGAAGATTTTGAGCCCCGCCTGGTGGAAAGCCGCCGCATGGGGTGCGTGAGTTTCTCCCAGGCCTACTTCCCGGGCGGGACGATCAATAAGGAAAATTTCCAGCGCGCTCGCCTGGCGGCGGTGCAAAAGCTGGAAACCCTGGCCTGGCAGTTCCGTATTCAGGGCTGGACCGTGGCGCTGGGCGCCTCCGGCACCATTAAAGCCGCCCAGGAAGTGCTGGTGGCGATGGGCGAGAAGGACGGGTTTATTACGCCGGAACGCCTCGAAATGCTGGTCAGTGAGCTGCTGAAGCATAAAAACTTCGACGCGCTCAGCCTGCCCGGCCTCTCGGAAGACCGTAAAGCGGTCTTTGCCCCGGGGCTGGCGATCCTGTGCGGCGTGTTTGACGCGTTAGCCATTAAAGAGCTTCGTCTGTCTGATGGCGCGCTGCGTGAAGGCGTGCTGTACGAAATGGAAGGCCGTTTCCGCCACCAGGATATTCGTAGCCGCACGGCGCAGAGTCTGGCGAATCAGTACAACATCGATCGCGAACAGGCGCGCCGGGTGCTGGAAACCACCACCCTTATGCTGGAGCAGTGGCAGGAGCAGAATCCGAAGCTGGCCAATCCACACCTCGCGGCGCTGTTGAAGTGGGCGGTGATGCTCCATGAGGTGGGCCTGAATATTAACCACAGCGGCATGCACCGCCACTCGGCCTACATTCTGCAGAACAGCGACCTGCCGGGCTTCAACCAGGAGCAGCAGATGCTGATGGCCACGCTGGTGCGCTATCATCGGAAAGCGATAAAACTCGACGACCTGCCGCGCTTTACGCTGTTCAGGAAAAAGCAGTTTCTGCCGCTGATCCAGCTGCTGCGCCTCGGCGTGCTGCTGAATAACCAGCGTCAGGCCACCACCACGCCGCCGACGCTACGGCTGCAGACGGAAGCTCACCACTGGACGCTGACCTTCCCGCACAACTGGTTTAGCCAGAATGCGCTGGTGCTGCTGGATCTGGAAAAAGAGCAGCAGTACTGGGAAGGTGTGCCGGAGTGGCTGCTGAAGATTGCGGAAGAAGAGCCAGACGCCTGATCGCCTCTGTGGATAGCATTCGAGCCGGGCCATCGCGCCCGGCTTTTTACCGCTTCAGGCGCTCATTCCCTCCGCCAGCTGCGCCAGAGGTACCGGGACGCCAATATCATAGCCCTGCATATAATCTATCCCCAGCGCGATAACCGCCTGGCGTATCTCCGGTGACTCGACATATTCGGCCACCACCTGCATGCTCTTCATCCGCGCCAGACGACAGATAGAGTCCACCACCTGGTAATCAAGACTGCTGGCGAGCAGATTGCGAATAAAGCTGCCGTCGATTTTAAGAATATCGACGTTCATCGTTTTTAACCGCGCATAGCTGGCGTAGCCGGTACCAAAATCATCGATCGCCACCCGGCAGCCCAGCGCCCGCAGACGCTCTAATGTCTGGCAAACCAGCTCGGGGTTGCTGAGCGCATAGTTTTCGGTCAGCTCGAAGATAATCTGCCATGGCTCAATGTTATAGGCCTGCAGCAGGTTTTCGACCTCCTCGGGAAACTGACTGCGGCTCAGCGAGACCGGAGAGAGGTTGATCGCCAGCCGCAGACCGGGCAGCGCCCGCCGGTTGGCATCCATAAAGGCCAGGGTGTGCTCAATGACCCACTGATCCACGCGCGTGGACAGCCCAAACTCGTGCGCCACCGGCAGGAACTCGTTTGGCCCTGTCAGTTCCCCCGACTCCCCTTTC
The DNA here is from genome assembly GCF_040065275.1 of Klebsiella sp. JB_Kp042. NCBI lineage: Bacteria > Pseudomonadati > Pseudomonadota > Gammaproteobacteria > Enterobacterales > Enterobacteriaceae > Klebsiella > Klebsiella sp. JB_Kp042. Next base: position 99,136 of record NZ_JBEAJL010000100.1, on the reverse strand, counting down.
ATCCTCAACAACACTTCATGGTAGTTGTCGCCGCGAATGCCCTGGATAGGTTGCGCCATCAGGACAAAATGGTCTTGCTCCAGCGCCTTGAGGATGCGGTTCATCATCGCCACTTTGTCTTTCAGATCCTGCTGGACATGCCCGGCGCCGCGGCGCTGCAAATTCTCCGGATGGCCGCTGGCCAGCGACATGTCGGCAATCGTGTTCAGCTCGCCAAGCAGCAAATACAGATGCTTCACCGGCGAGCGGACGTTGCAATAGCTCATGCCGATCCGCGGCTGCAGGGGGACCCCGTCCCAGTGAAAACGGAACTGTCGCAGGGAGCGCTCAATTAAGTGAATGCGCGCCTGGTGCCCTTCGCTGTTGAGACGAAACACTAAATCGTGACCGGCAAGATGATATACCGCTTCGTTCGGCTGCAGCAGCGCACGCAGGTGATTCGCCAGCATTTGCTTATACTGAATGCGCAACAGCACCCCGTAGTGGCGGCCCAGCAGCTCAAGCTCAGGAATACGCAAAAAACAGAGCGTCGACCAGCTCGCGCCGTTCAGCGCCCGGCTCAGCGCCCGCAGATTCGGCATATGTACCACCGGGTCGAGGAAGGCCATCTGTCGGACGCGGGCGTAGATCAGCCGCTGCTGTGTCGCCAGCATCGCCGTATAGGCGACAATAAACGAGAACACCAGATAGCTTGACGAGGTGATCGCCAGCTGAGTGTTATAACTTGGATAAATGGGTAAATAACGGTAATGAAAATGGATCACGGCGATCAGTACCGGCGTCCAGATCAGCGAGATAAAGCGATAGCCAAAACGCATCGCCCCCCACAGCATCACCGGCATCAGTAAGGATAATGTATAATTTGTACTAAATATAGTGCTGCTATCATTAAGCGGCATCAATAATAGCCCCAGCAGCAGGATTAATATCGCCACCCAGCTGATGATTTCAATTTTTTTTATTTTTGGATCAATTTGTAAACGAACCTGAGAAATAAATCCGCGCAAATAAAAAGGGTTACGAATTACCCGCAGCAGTAAATAACATAAGGGCACGCCGGTCAGGCAGCCTACCATCAGCGCCTGAAAGGTGATTAACGACCGTAAACTAAACGGCGAGATGCCGGTCATCTCCGTTGTGCGCGGATGCAGCCCCAGAAACTCTGCGATCTGCGACAGAATCAGAAAAATGACCGAAGGGAGCAGCATTTGCCAGAACAAACGATGCGGCATCAGTCTGACGTTACCATGCGATACCTGCTGCCGTTGGGGAACAAAGATGCGGTATCCGCCCCAGCAGAGTACGCAGGGGATCAGAAAATGGAACAGTACGCCAAAGGCCTGTTCCGGCGTCATTCCCCGGGCCAGCGTAAGCAGCAGGCCAACGATAATACCGGGGATCGCCGCCCAGCCGAAAAACATCATCAGGCTGAGCACCAGCGCCAGGGGAAGATAATAAAGATAAACCATGTGACCATTCAGCACGGTATATGTATTCATCCCTCTGGCAAGGGGTAATAACAGAACAGGCAGGAGAAGCGGTAAGGCCCACCATTTGTCGCGATATTGTTGATAGTATTTTAATAAATTCATAGGTGCTCTACAGAGAGCCTCTGCTCCTGCGAGGCATATTCAGGCAGGCATCCAACCACCCCATGCTGTCCGCATAAGTAATAACGATACGGTAACGTCCGCTGATTTTAGTGGCCAAGAGAATGAGGCTGTTGATATAAATCAACAAATGCTGACACCAACATTAATAAAACTTATTTTTTCACCATTCCCTGGCTAATAAAGTGAGCATGTAAATACGCCGATTATCTTATATAACATTAATTAATGTTTTCACTGCCGCACTTTTACATCTGCATCAATTGACCCCACCTCGTTCCTGTGCCTTAATACCCCCATCGCCCATCTTCGGGTATACTTCAAGGAACCTTTTGTGAGTCAGGCACCCAGTATGCGTAAACGACATCGATTTAACCGTCGCATGACCCGTATCGTACTGCTTATCAGCTTTCTCTTCTTCTTTGGACGCTTTGTCTACTCCTCCATTGGCGCCTGGTACCATCACCAGGATAAAAAAGCGTCGCAGGAGTCAACGCTCACCGTCGAGCCTTCCGCCCGCGAGTAACCCGTTGAGCCCGATGCCGGGTGCGCCCCCAACCGCTGTCAGAGACGCCCGTTTTCGAGACTCTATCCCTGACGAGGCATATGTTGCTGCTGGCGATTTATAAGCGCACGGCCTGTAGCAGACGCAGCATTTCCGCCATTCCTTTGGTAATCACTTTATCCTGACGCATGACAACCGCCAGCTGACGGTACAGCGACGGGGCCAGAGAATGTACCGTTAAGCCACAGCGATCCTCCGCCTGCTCCACCGCCATGCGGGGCACAATACTGTAGCCCAGCCCGGCCCGCACCATGCGTTTGATCGCCTCGATGCTTCCCAGCTGCATCACCGGCGTGACCGCCAGGCCCGCCGAACGGAACCAGCGGTCAATCAGATCCCGCGTGCCGCTGCCCGCCTCGAAGGCAATGAGCGGCAGCGCCTGCAGCGCTTCAGGGGTGCACACCGCCGGGATCCCCGCCTCGTGGCTGGGATGAATGACCACGAACTCCTCGTCAACCACTGCGGTCACTGCCAGACTGCGCCCCTGCACGGGCAGGGTAACCAGTCCAAGATCGAGCAGGTTTTCCTCCACCGCCCGGACGATATCCAGCGTGTTGCCGGTGGTCACCCCCACCGTCAGCAGCGGGTGCTGCTGACGAAGATGCTGCAGAAGCGGCGGAAGAAGATGAATGCAGGCCGTCGCGCCGGTCCCCAGCGTCAACGAGCCATTAACTTCCTGGCTAAATGCGCTGACCGACTGCACCGCGCTATTCACCGCCCGATCGATCTGCTCGCTGTGGGCCAGCAGCGCCATTCCCGCCGCCGTCGCCTTGATCCCACGCCCGGTGCGCTCCAGCAGCCGAGTCTGTAAAAATTGCTCCAGCTGACGCACCTGCAGGCTGACGGCAGGCTGGGAGATCCCCAGCGCGTCGGCGGCGGCGGAGAAGCTGCCGCGCTGTACGACCAGCCGGAAGGTCGCCAGGTTTCCCAGGTTCAGTGTTGTCATGCAAAGTTTCTCTTATACCGCGCATAAGGTGGCCGCTCTGCCAGAACAATAGCCTGCCGGGTATGCTCAGGACAACTCTCTTAACGGAATGAAAAACCATGGAAACACCGGCTATTCCCCGACGCCTCGCCTTCACGGCGGGCGCTCAGCAACTGATCAACTGGGGTATCTCTTTTTATATGCCCGGCACTTTTGCCGGAGCAATCGCCGCCGACAAGGGATGGAGCTCGCCGCAGATTTATCTTGGCCTGACGCTTGCGATGCTGATCATGGCGGCGGTCTCCCCGTTGGTCGCCAGGCTGCTGGCTCGCTTTGGCGGACGGCTGGTGGTCACCAGCGGAACCTTACTGATAGCCGCCAGTTGCGCGATGATGGCCTGGCGCCCTTCGCTGGTCGGCTGGTACGGCGCCTGGCTGCTGACCGGCGTCGGCATGCGGCTGTCGTTGTATGACGCCCTGTTCGCCGCGGTAGTGAATCTTTACGGCCAGCAGGCGCGGAAAACCATCTCTCACATCACCCTCGCCGGCGGCCTGGCCTCTGCCCTCTTCTGGCCGCTGGGGGAGGCTTTACTCACGGTGATGTCCTGGCAGGATGCCCTGCGGATCTATGCGCTGTTTGGCCTGCTGAGCGCATGGCTGAGTTATCAGCTGCCCCGCCAGCGGCTCGGCTCACCGACGAAAGCGAAAGCCCCGACAGCGGATGGCGATCGGCGTAACGGCATACGTTATGCGCTCTTTATTGCGCTGATCACCTTCATCTCCACCGGCACCTCCACCCATCTGCCGGAGTTTATCAGCCACTTTGGCCTGCCGGTTGCCCTCGGAATGCTGTGGGGATTTGGCCAGACCGGCGCCCGGCTGGGGGAAGTGCTGGCCGGTCGACGCGTCACCACGCTCACGCTGACGCGTTTTACCGCTCTCGCCATGCCGCTCTGTTTTCTCGTTGGCGTGAGCAGCACGGCTTATGCCGGGTGCGCAGCCGGGTTTGTGCTCGGCTATGGCGCGATAAACGGGCTGGTGACGATTGTTAAAGCGACGCTGCCGCTGGCGCTGTTTAGCGCAGAAAGCTACGCCAGCCGCACGGGTCTCCTGCTGATCCCCGGGCAACTGATGGCGGCTGCCTCCCCCTTTGCCTACGCATGGTTGAACCATCGGCTGGGTATCGTGGGTGGAATGTGGATTTCCACCGGGTTAACGCTGATCGTTGCCGGACTGGCGCTGGCGATGGTGCGTGGGGCGGGTAAGGTACAGCCGGGTAAACTTTCCGCGCTCCGCACGGCGGCGGCAAAAAATGGGCCAGCTGAACATCTGCCGGAACCGCAAACGGGGAATTCACAAGGAAACCTCACCCTGCCAGATAACCTTCTGGGACGACGGGATTGAAGGGATGTCTAAAGTAAAAAAACCTCTGTAAAAACAGAGGGTTTCGTTTCTTTCAGCTAACGCCGGGGATGACTCGCACTCTATTATCAATAGCCCCGCACAGACCAGTAAAACGGAGAGGTCGCTACTTTTTCAACAGAATCTGCCGGTAGCGGTCTTAAGGCTCACCAAGTGCAGCCTCAATCTGCTCGCAAAACCACTTCAGTGAAGTGGATTTTTCACTTCGCGAATGCCAGTGCAGGGTCACTTCGAAAGATGGTACCTCGAAAGGTAGAGCGACGACTTTCAATGGCTTATCTCCTGGAAACTCGCAAAAGCTCCAGGCAATGCGATAGGGCAAGATAGTGATCATCTCGGTCCCGGGGATGATCTTTGGCAGTACCGAAAAATGTGGGATGCGTAGCCGCACTCGGCGCTCGACGGCCATTTTTTTCAGGACGTCTTCTACCATGCCATGGCCGGATGTTCGGGTGACAATTGCATGGGGTTCGGCGAGAAATTGCTGCATGTTCATCTGCGTGCCAATACGTGGATGAGCGTCATCGACCAGGCAACAGTATTGCTCGCTCATCAGCCTTTGGTGGGCAATGCCGGCCCCCGGCAATATCTGACTACAGATAGCCGCGTCGATATGCCCATCGTTCAGCCATGTTGCAACCTGGTCGATCTCAAGCGGCACGATGTCAAGCTCGATACTGGGCGCTATCTGGTTGAGACGGTCGAGCACTCTTGGCAGCAACGCAATTTCGCCCAAATCCGACAAGGCAAGGCGAAAACGTCGCTTTGAGGTTGATGGGGAAAATTTGCGTGCCTCGGAAACGGCATCATTGATGCTACGGCTGGCTTCCTTGAATCCCTCATAGAGCTGAGTAGCCAACCGCGTAGGTTGCATGCCTTGTTGGTTACGTACGAATAAGGCGTCATCGAACTGTTCCCTGAGTTTGGCCAATGCATAGCTCACTGATGGCTGAGTTACGCAGAGTCGCTCGGCAGCCACGGTGACACTCTGGGTTTCATAAAGCGTGACGAAAGTCGTGATCAGGTTGAGGTCGAAACCGGCCATTGGCTAATCTCCAGTTGTATATAGATAGTGTCTATGCGCTGAAGTCAAAGTATTTATTTGATCGATTTTAGTCATCTTCCTACAGTTGAACTACATTACATTTACTGAATATTAACTTTATGAAAACAATTCACTCTGCTGCATATGCGCTACTGCGCCGCCACGGCATGACCACCATCTTTGGCAACCCCGGCTCCAACGAACTGCCGTTCCTGAAGAGCTTCCCGGAAGACTTTCAGTACGTACTCGGCCTTCACGAAGGTGCGGTGGTGGGCATGGCCGACGGTTATGCGCTGGCCAGCGGCAAGCCGGCGTTCGTCAACCTGCATGCTGCGGCAGGCACGGGTAACGGTATGGGCGCGCTGACCAACTCCTGGTACTCGCACAGCCCCTTGGTGATCACCGCGGGTCAGCAAGTGCGACCGATGATCGGGGTAGAGGCCATGCTGGCCAACGTCGATGCTACGCAACTGCCCAAGCCGCTGGTGAAGTGGAGCTACGAGCCGGCCAACGCCCAGGACGTACCGCGAGCCCTGAGCCAGGCGATCCACTATGCGAACACCACGCCGAAAGCACCGGTGTACCTGTCGATTCCTTACGATGACTGGGATCAGCCTTCGGGACCCGGCGTCGAGCACCTGATCGAGCGCGACGTGCAGACGGCCGGTACGCCAGACGCTCGGCAACTGCAGGTGCTGGTCCAGCAAGTGCAAGACGCTCGCAATCCGGTGCTGGTACTGGGCCCCGATGTCGATGCGACGCTGTCCAACGACCACGCAGTGGCTCTGGCTGACAAGCTGCGCATGCCCGTCTGGATCGCCCCGTCGGCGTCGCGCTGCCCGTTCCCTACCCGTCACCCCAGCTTCCGGGGCGTGCTGCCAGCGGCTATCGCTGGCATCAGCAAGACCCTGCAAGGCCATGACCTGATCATCGTGGTGGGTGCGCCGGTGTTCCGTTATCACCAGTTTGCCCCCGGTGATTACCTGCCGGTCGGGGCGCAACTGCTGCACATCACCTCCGATCCGCTAGAGGCTACACGAGCACCCATGGGCCATGCGCTGGTCGGCGACATCAGGGAAACCCTGCGCGTGCTGGCCGAAGAAGTCGTCCAGCAGTCCCGGCCGTATCCAGAAGCACTCGCTGCGCCTGAGTGTGTCACCGACGAGCCGCACCACCTGCACCCGGAAACGCTGTTCGATGTACTCGATGCGGTCGCCCCGCACGATGCCATCTATGTCAAGGAATCGACCTCGACAACCACGGCATTCTGGCAGCGCATGAACCTGCGTCATCCAGGCAGCTATTACTTCCCGGCAGCGGGTGGCCTGGGCTTCGGCCTGCCGGCCGCCGTTGGCGTGCAGCTCGCCCAACCGCAGCGACGAGTCGTCGCACTGATCGGTGATGGCTCTGCCAACTACGGCATCACCGCGCTCTGGACGGCCGCGCAATACCGGGTCCCCGTGGTGTTCATCATCCTCAAGAACGGCACCTACGGTGCCCTGCGCTGGTTTGCCGGGGTGCTCAAGGCCGAGGACTCCCCTGGCCTCGACGTTCCCGGCCTGGACTTCTGTGCCATTGCCAAAGGCTATGGGGTCAAGGCCGTACACACCGATACCCGGGACAGCTTCGAAGCGGCACTACGAACTGCGCTGGACGCCAATGAACCCACCGTCATTGAGGTGCCGACCCTGACCATCCAGCCTCACTAACCTCATGTGAACGTGGTCGCCGCCGGCGCCTCGCTCACTAATCTTGATAACAACAATAAGAGATACAACAATGACTCAACGACGTGCCTTGGATGTCGCGGGCTCCGCTCCGCTTGGAAAACTCCACTATACCCTACTCTTCTGGTGTTCCTTCATCATGCTGTTCGATGGCTATGACCTGGTCATCTACGGCTCTGTCGTGCCGCAATTGATGGAGCATTGGGCATTGACTCCGGTCATTGCCGGCTGGATGGGCAGTGCCGCGCTGTTCGGCATGATGTTCGGCGCTGTCGTCATCGGCCCGCTGGCAGATCGCCTGGGACGGCGCAAAGTTATTCTCAGCGCCATGACGCTGGCCAGTGTTTGCACGCTGGGTACCGCATGGGCCTGGGATGCGGAGAGTTTCGCAACTCTGCGTTTCGTCACCGGCGTCGGGCTGGGCGGGGCGATCCCCAACATCGTCGCGTTGATGAATGACCTGACACCGAAAGCACGTCGCAGCCGAATGACCACTATCATGCTCAGCTTCTACTCGATCGGGGCAATTTTTTCGGCTCTGGTAGCCATGTTTATCATTCCTCGCTTTGGATGGGAGGCAACGTTTCTGGTGGGCGGCATCCCGCTGCTGTTCCTGCCGTGGATGTACCGCCAACTGCCCGAGTCGCTGAACTTCCTGCTGAAAAAGGACAAGGCCGCGGCCAGTGCGCTGCTCAAACGCATCGATCCCGCCGTCGACGCTGACCAGGTACGTTTCGATGCGCCCGTACGCACTTCGAGCGCGGCACCGTTGTCGCGTCTGTTCACCGAAGGACGTGGCGTGGGTACGGTGTTCCTGTGGCTGGGGTTTGGCATGTGCATGCTGATGGTCTATGGGCTCAATACCTGGTTGCCGAAGATCATGGTCTCCGGTGGCTTCCCGCTGGGTTCGAGCCTGATGTTCCTGGTGACCTTGAACATTGGCGCCACCTTCGGCGCCCTGGGTGGTGGCTGGCTCGCCGATCGCTGGGGCTGCAAGCCCACGTTGATACTGTTCTTCCTGCTGGCGGTGATCTCACTCTGCACGCTGGGTATCAAGCCTGGCCCGCTGCTGCTCAACGCTATGTTGCTGATCGCCGGTGCCACCACCATCGGCACCCTGGCCGTCATCCATGCCTTCGCTGCACAGCAGTACCCGAGCGAGATCCGTGCGACGGGCGTGAGTTGGTGTTCGGCAATTGGCCGTTTCGGGGCCGTGGCTGGCCCGGCAATGGGCGGCCTGATGCTGAGCATTAACCTGCCACTGCAGCTCAATTTCATTCTCTGCGCGGTCCCCGGATTGGTGGCGATTTTCGCCATCGCCATGATCAAAAGAAGGGCCGTTGCCAGCGTGGGCTTGAATGCCCAGCCGGCAGACACCCATCACTGAACAACGTGCCCAATACTGATAAAGGAGATATTCCGTGAGTCAAGTCAATCACACGCCGTATCGCGATCTTCACCTGCTGCCGATTGCCGGCGCATGGCGTGAAGGCAGTGCGCCGCAATCACTGCAGGTCAGCGATCCGTACAACGGAGAAACCCTGCTGCAGATCAAGCAGGCTACCCGCGATGACCTGGACGAAGCCTATCAGGCCGCGCAGCGCGCCCAGGTCGAGTGGGCGATGATAGGACCGGGGCAGCGCTCTGCCATCCTGCACCGTGCGGTGCAGATCTTCGATGAGCGTCGCGAGGAGATCATCGGCTGGATCATCCGCGAGTCGGGCAGTACCCGCATCAAGGCGCAAATCGAGTGGGGTGCTGCGCGCAGCATCACCCTGGAGTCAGCCTCTTTTCCGGCGCGGGTGCACGGGCGCATTCTGCCGTCCAACGTCCCGGGCAAGGAAAATCGCGTTTACCGAGAGCCGCTGGGTGTGGTGGGGGTGATCAGCCCATGGAACTTCCCGCTCCACCTCACCCAGCGTTCGGTGGCACCGGCATTGGCCCTGGGCAATGCCGTGGTGATCAAGCCCGCGAGCGATACCCCCGTGACGGGCGGCCTGCTGGCCGCGCGCATCTTCGAGGAAGCCGGCGTTCCGGCAGGCGTGATTAGCGTGCTGGTCGGCTCTGGTGCCGAGATTGGTGATGCGTTCGTCGAGCATCCGGTACCCAAATTCATCTCCTTCACGGGCTCGACCCCTGTGGGCGCCAACATTGGCCGTATCGCCAGCGGTGGCAAGCACCTCAAGCACGTGGCACTGGAGCTGGGCGGCAACAGCCCGTTCGTGGTGCTGGCCGATGCCGACCTGGAGCAGGCGGTAGCAGCGGCGGTGATGGGCAAGTTCCTGCACCAGGGGCAGATCTGCATGGCGATCAACCGCATCATCGTCGAGGACGCACTGTATGACCGCTTCGTCGAGCGCTATGCCGAAAGAGTCAAGGCGTTGAAGGTGGGCGACCCCAGCGAGCCGGATACCGTGGTCGGGCCTATCATTAACCGCAAGCAACTGGACACGTTGCTGAGCAAGGTGGCGCGGGCCAGGGAGGAGGGTGCCCGTCCGGTCGTCGAAGGTGACGTGCGTGGGCAACTGCTGCCGCCTCACGTGTTCGCCGATGTGACGGCAGAAATGGAGATCGCCCGCGAGGAAATTTTCGGCCCGCTGGTCGGCATTCAGCGCGCGCGAGATGAGTCCCACGCGCTGGCGCTTGCGAACGACAGCGAGTTCGGGCTATCTAGCGCCGTGTTCACCGCCGACCTGGAGCGCGGCGCGCGTTTCGCGCGTCGAATCAAGGCTGGCATGACCCATGTGAACGACATTCCGGTCAACGACGAGGCGCACGCTCCCTTTGGCGGTGAGAAGAACTCGGGGCTGGGGCGTTTCAATGGTGAGTGGGCAATCGAGGAATTCACCACCGATCACTGGATCAGCGTGCAGATGACACCACGCAAATACCCGTTCTAGCACACTGGCGCAGGTCCCTTCCGGCTTGCGCCTGGTCCTGCGAATCCACTGACGCCGTGATTCTTCTGATTTCTACGGCCAGATCGAGGACATTTATCAGCAGCATTACCTGGACTTGTCCAACCGTCCGTCTTGTCGACCGGCTACTCGTTGCAGACCGAGTTGCGCCACTCCCAGAACCGTGAAGACGGCAAAGCGTTGTATGGCGATATCGACAACAAGAGTTACGGCGCCATGACCACCCTGACAATCGGCGGGCATGGCGTGGGTCAGCGGTGGTGCAATGCCTCAGGACATAGACGGCATTTATGTTTTGCCAGGTACGCATTTATTTGTGAGACAGAGAATGGCTTCCTGAAGTGGCCATTCATTTACTCGAAGGAGCAGCGATGAAAATTGCAATAGTGGGCGCAGGGGCGATGGGCGGCCTGTTTGGTGCGCGCCTGGCCTTGGCTGGACAGGACGTGTCTTTCGTCGAGGCGTCGGAGACGACCATCGAGGTCATCTCTCGCCAGGGCTTGCGCCTGGAGACGCCTGACGTACAGGAAAGCGTCTGGGTGCCAATCTCTCGTGCACACCAAGTGACAGGCCACTTCGACCTGCTGGTGATCTTTACCAAGGGGTTTCATACCGCCGCCGCCATCGAGTCAGTGCGCCACCTGGTGGGGCCGCAGACCTGGGCGCTTTCGGTGCAGAACGGGCTGGGCAATGCCGAGCTCATCGCCCGCGTGGTTCCGGCCGAGCGCATCATCGTCGGCATGACCAACTTGCCGGCAGACCTTGTCGCGCCTGGCGTGGTGCACAGCCACGGCGAAGGGCACATCAATATCTGGGCAGGCAATGGTAAGGACAGCCCGACCGTGCACGAAATCGCGGCGAATTTTAGCCAGGCCGGTTTGCCGTGCGAGGCCGATCCGCAGGTGCAGGTGTCGATCTGGGAGAAGGTGGCGTTCAACGCAGCGCTCAATTCGGTTTGCGCGGTGACCCGCAGGACCGTGGGCGCGCTCGGCCACGCTGAAGAGGGACGGCAGGTGACCTCCCGCATCGTCAGCGAAACCGTGGCGGTTGCACAGGCTGCTGGCATTGATGCTGATCAGCGGCGGGTTATCGCTGCTGTCGACTATGCCTTTCGCAATCACCAGCAGCACAAACCGTCGATGCTGCAGGATGTCGAGGCAGGTCGCAAAACCGAGATCGATTTCATCAATGGCGCGGTGGTCGAGCGCGGCAAGCGCCTGGGCGTCGCCACGCCGGTGCTGGAGATGCTGTTCAGCCTGGTGAAGTTGAGCGAAGGCTAGATTTCCCGGCGCTGAAGGCGAAACGCCTTTAGGGTCAGGTCCGTGGTGCGCTTGAAGAACCGTGAGAAGTAAGCCTGCTCGACGACCCCCAGGCTGTCGGCGACCTGTCCAACCGTCAACGAGGTGTAGATCAGGTTGCCCTTGGCTTCGGGCATGATGCGCTGGTGTTCCCTGAGGTACTTTCGATCAGCAGCGTCAGGTTTTCCAGATACTGCAGGCCGCGCTCCCTGGGCTTGGCGGCCAACTGGTAGCACTCTCGTGAGCGCCGTGAAATCCACACCAGCAAGGTGACCCTGGCACTGTTTTCAGGGAGGAGATCAAAATTCAAAACCAGAGAGTACCATCAAAAATTCCATTGAAAAAACCGTGCTTCCCGTTGCTAACAGCTGCCAGAAAGTGCCAGACATAAAAACAAAAAAGCCCGCAGTTACGCGGGCTTAGAGGTACTTTACTGCTTTTACGTGCAGGCTGTTGCCAGACGCGAAATCATTCCCACTCAATGGTTGCCGGCGGCTTACCGCTGATGTCATACACCACGCGGGAGATACCGTTCACTTCATTGATAATGCGGTTAGAGACGCGGCCGAGGAAATCATACGGCAGGTGCGCCCAGTGCGCGGTCATGAAGTCGATGGTTTCCACCGCACGCAGGGAAACCACCCAGTCGTATTTACGGCCATCGCCCATCACGCCGACGGAGCGAACCGGCAGGAACACGGTGAACGCCTGGCTCACTTTGTTGTACAGGTCAGCTTTGTGCAGCTCTTCGATGAAGATAGCGTCGGCGCGACGCAGCAGGTCGCAGTACTCTTTCTTCACTTCGCCCAGCACGCGCACGCCGAGGCCCGGACCCGGGAACGGATGACGGTAGAGCATATCGTACGGCAGACCCAGCTCCAGACCGATCTTACGCACTTCGTCTTTAAACAGCTCGCGCAGCGGCTCAACCAGTCCCATCTTCATCTCTTTCGGCAGGCCGCCCACGTTGTGGTGAGATTTGATGACGTGCGCTTTACCGGTAGCGGAAGCGGCAGATTCGATAACGTCAGGGTAGATGGTGCCCTGCGCCAGCCATTTGACGTCGTCCAGCTTCAGCGCTTCTTCGTCGAACACTTCCACGAAGACGCGGCCGATAATCTTACGTTTCGCTTCCGGATCGTTCTCGCCTTTCAGCGCGTCGAGGAAGCGCTGCTCGCCTTCGACGTGAACAATGTTCAGGCCAAAGTGGTCGCCGAACATGTCCATCACCTGCTGGGCTTCGTTCAGACGCAGGAGACCGTTATCCACGAATACGCAGGTCAGGTTTTTGCCGATGGCGCGGTGCAGCAGCATCGCGGTCACCGAAGAGTCCACGCCGCCGGAGAGGCCGAGGATCACTTTGTCATCGCCAACCTGCTGGCGGATACGCTCAACGGCGTCGTCGATGATTTTCGCCGGGGTCCACAGGGCTTCGCACTGGCAGATGTCGCGCACGAAGCGCTCCAGCATACGCATCCCCTGACGGGTATGGGTCACTTCCGGGTGGAACTGCACGCCGTAGAAGCGTTTTTCTTCGTTAGCCATAATGGCGAACGGGCAGTTGTCGGTGCTGGCGACGGTGACGAAGTCAGACGGGATGGCGGTGACTTTGTCGCCGTGGCTCATCCACACGTCCAGCAACGGTTTGCCGTCCGCGGTCAGAGAGTCTTCGATACCGCGCACCAGCGCGCTGTCGTTAACCACTTCAACCTGCGCGTAGCCAAACTCACGCTCGTTAGATCCTTCTACATGGCCGCCCAACTGCATCGCCATGGTCTGCATACCGTAGCAGACGCCAAATACCGGCACGCCGGCTTCGAACACATACTGCGGCGCGCGCGGGCTGTTCTCTTCGGTGGTGCTTTCCGGGCCGCCGGAAAGAATGATGCCGCTTGGATTAAATTCGCGGATCTGTGCTTCCGTGACATCCCATGCCCACAGCTCACAGTAGACGCCCAGCTCACGCACGCGACGCGCCACCAGCTGAGTATACTGTGACCCGAAGTCGAGAATGAGAATGCGATGTTTATGAATGTTTTCCGTCATTGACGCTAATTCCGAGGCAAGTGAAACAGAGTAAATAAATCGCCCGACGCAAGGTCGGGCGAAGAAATCAGGAGCCCAGACGGTAGTTCGGGGACTCTTTGGTAATGGTCACGTCGTGAACGTGGCTTTCCTGAATGCCCGCACCGCTGATGCGTACGAATTCAGCTTTGGTACGCAGCAGGTCAATGGTACCACAGCCGGTCAGACCCATACAGGAGCGCAGGCCGCCCATCTGCTGGTGAATGATCTCTTTCAGGCGGCCTTTATAGGCCACGCGGCCTTCGATACCTTCCGGCACCAGTTTGTCAGCGGCGTTATCGCTCTGGAAGTAGCGGTCAGAGGAGCCTTTCGACATCGCGCCGAGGGAACCCATCCCGCGATAGGATTTGTAAGAGCGCCCCTGGTAGAGTTCGATTTCGCCCGGGGATTCTTCGGTACCGGCCAGCATGGAGCCGACCATCACTGCAGCCGCACCGGCCGCGATCGCTTTAGCGATGTCGCCGGAGAAACGGATACCGCCGTCGGCGATAACCGGAATACCGGTGCCTTCCAGCGCTTCCACCGCGTCGGAAACCGCGGTGATCTGCGGCACGCCTACGCCGGTCACGATACGGGTAGTACAGATGGAGCCCGGGCCGATGCCCACTTTCACCGCGCTGCAGCCGGCTTCCGCCAGCGCGCGCGCGCCTGCGCCAGTGGCGACGTTGCCGCCGATGATTTGCAGGTCCGGGTATTTCGCGCGCGTTTCACGAATACGTTGCAGAACGCCTTCGGAGTGGCCGTGAGAGGAGTCGATCAGCAGGACGTCAACGCCCGCAGCCACCAGCGCGTCAACGCGCTCTTCGTTGCCCGCGCCGGCGCCGACCGCAGCGCCTACGCGCAGACGGCCCTGCTCATCTTTACAGGCATTCGGTTTACGTTCCGCTTTCTGGAAGTCTTTTACGGTGATCATCCCGCGCAGGTGGAAGCTCTCATCCACAACCAGCGCCTTCTCAACGCGTTTTTCGTGCATCTTCGCAAAGACCACTTCACGGCTTTCGCCTTCACGAACGGTAACCAGACGCTCTTTCGGGGTCATGTAGACGCTGACCGGCTGGTTCAGATCGGTGACGAAACGCACGTCGCGGCCAGTGATGATGCCGACCAGCTCGTTCTCTTCGGTAACCACCGGGTAGCCGGCGAAGCCGTTACGCTCGGTCAGCTCTTTCACTTCACGCAGGGTGGTGGTCGGCAGAACGGTCTGCGGGTCGGTGACCACGCCGGACTCATGTTTCTTCACGCGGCGAACTTCTTCCGCCTGGCGCTCGATGGACATGTTTTTGTGAATAAAGCCGATGCCGCCTTCCTGTGCCAGGGCAATAGCCAGACGCGCTTCCGTTACGGTATCCATGGCTGCGGAGAGCATAGGAATATTCAGACGAATGGTTTTCGTCAGCTGAGTGCTGAGATCGGCTGTATTCGGCAGAACGGTAGAATGAGCGGGAACGAGGAGGACGTCGTCAAACGTCAGGGCTTCTTTAGCGATACGTAGCATGGGCAATATCTCGACCAGGGTGGATAAATATTGCCGTGGCATTATACAGAGCGTAACCGATTGCATCTACCCTTTTTTGCAAATAATACTTGCCATCCCCTCTGAGCGCGTTACTATCGACTGAATAACCTGCTGATTTAAAGTTTGATCTTGCTCACATGTTACCCTCTCAATCCCCCGCAATTTTTACCGTTAGCCGCCTCAATCAGACGGTGCGTCTGCTGCTTGAGCGCGAAATGGGCCAGG
This sequence comes from Klebsiella sp. JB_Kp042, assembly GCF_040065275.1. Classification (NCBI taxonomy): domain Bacteria; kingdom Pseudomonadati; phylum Pseudomonadota; class Gammaproteobacteria; order Enterobacterales; family Enterobacteriaceae; genus Klebsiella; species Klebsiella sp. JB_Kp042. The sequence goes on along the minus strand of NZ_JBEAJL010000100.1, from coordinate 83,801 downwards.
TCTGGATCAGCGGCGAGATCTCTAACTTCAGCCAGCCTTCTTCCGGCCACTGGTACTTCACCTTAAAAGACGATAACGCCCAGGTGCGCTGCGCGATGTTCCGCAACAGCAACCGCCGGGTCACGTTTCGCCCACAGCATGGGCAGCAGGTGCTGGTTCGCGCCAACATCACCCTGTATGAGCCGCGCGGCGACTACCAGATTATCGTCGAAAGCATGCAGCCCGCCGGCGAAGGGTTGCTGCAGCAGAAGTATGAGCAACTGAAAGCGCAGTTAACCGCGGAAGGGCTGTTCGATCAAAAACATAAGCAGGCGCTCCCCTCCCCCGCCCGCTGCGTCGGGGTCATCACCTCGAAAACCGGCGCCGCGCTGCACGATATTCTTCATGTCCTCAGACGCCGCGACCCCGGGCTGCCGGTGATCGTCTACCCGACCGCGGTCCAGGGTGACGATGCCCCCGGGCAGATTGTGCGCGCTATCGCGCTGGCGAACGCGCGTCAGGAGTGTGACGTGCTGATTGTCGGACGCGGCGGCGGTTCGCTGGAGGATCTGTGGAGTTTTAACGATGAGCGGGTGGCGCGCGCTATTTTCGCCAGCCAGATCCCTATCGTCAGCGCCGTCGGCCATGAAACCGACGTCACTATCGCTGATTTTGTTGCCGACCTGCGAGCGCCGACCCCTTCTGCCGCCGCGGAGATCGTCAGCCGTAATCAGCAGGAGCTGCTGCGCCAGCTGCAGGCCGGGCAGCAGCGGCTGGAGATGGCGATGGACTATTTCCTCGCCAGTCGCCAGCGCCGTTTTACCCAGTTGTTCCATCGTCTGCAGCAGCAGCACCCGCAGCTGCGGCTGGCCCGCCAGCAGACCGCACTGGAACGCCTGCGCCAGCGGATGCGCATCGCCATGGAATCGCAGCTTAAACGCGCCGAGCAGCGGCAAAAGCGCACTGTTCAGCGCCTGAATCACTATAACCCGCAGCCGCGTATCCACCGGGCGCAATCGCGCGTCCAGCAGCTGGAATACCGGCTGGCGGAAACGATGCGTAGCCGCCTCAGCGAGCGGCGTGAACGGTTTGGTCACGCGGTGACCCATCTGGAGGCGGTGAGTCCCTTAGCCACCCTGGCGCGCGGCTATAGCGTCACTTCGGTGAGCGACGGCACGGTGTTGAAGCAGACAAAACAGGTCAAAACCGGCGATCTGCTCACCACCCGCCTGAAAGACGGCTGGGTCGAAAGCGAAGTGAGGCAGATTGCGCCGGTGAAAAAAACGCGGGCCAGAAAGCCATCGCCGCCTAAACCAGCGGAATAAACTCCACCCGTTTTTTCGAGATCAGGCCGTGCCCGTGCTGGCAAAAGTAATCCACCGCGCCGCACGCCTTCAGCACCTCCAGCGGCTGGTGGCATTCCGGGCAGCGCGCCTCAAGGGCAAATACCCTTTCGCACTGAGCGCAATGCGCGCTGCTGCCTTTGACATCTAACGGCGCGTGGCACAGAGGGCAATCAAGTTCCATAACCATTCCTTTCAACGTTTATCTGCACCTATTTTATCATGTTCCGGGTTTAATGAGGGCCGCGTAATTGCTGCTGCAACCTGAGCAGCCATTCCACTTCCTCAAGCCGACGCCGCGTCAGCCCGGCCACGCTTTCGGACGCCCGGGTAAACACATTCTCCGCGCCAAGGATCTGCTCATCGAGACAGTGCGCATAGATCGCTCCGGGCCGGGTCCAGCGCTGGATCCGCTCGCCGTCCTGTAGCGTCGCCACCTCGCCATCAGGGGCGCGATCGAGGGCAAGCAGTCGCCCGTCCCGCAGCCCTATCCGCATTCCCTTTTGCCCGCCCGCGGGACCGGCATATTTGTTAAGCCAGATATTCAGCGGGATATCGCCCAGGCGTCCCTGCAGATGCGCCTCTCCCTCGGCAGTGACCGTATCCCCATGAGCAATATCTCGGCCGAGACGGTCTTTCGCCGCCCGAACGGCGAGGTCCAGCGTCACATCGCCCCCGCAGTCGAGCAACGTTTCCCGCAGCATCGCCAGGACATGGGTACCGATATCGAGGATCACGCCGTCAGGATGACGCAGCCGCCGGCTATCCAGCTCGCCGGTGGCAAAGTTAAGCGCGACCGGTTCTCCGGCAGCGTTAAAGCCGCTTGGCTCCTGCAAATAGCCTTCTATCCAGGCGATATCCTGCGCTGATGAAAGGTGCGGCGGCGGCAGGCCGCTGCCCTCCTCTTCCGCCTGCCACGGCGGAGCAAGAGCGTTCAGGGCTAACCCACGCGCCATCCAGTGGTCCAGGGCCAGCACCCGACCGGCCTCCCCCGCCGGCGCCAGCAGCGCCCGCAGCCGCGCGGCCTGCTCAAGGTTGGCCACTATCGGTTTCTCCACCACGATGCGGGGAATGGCGCTGGCTAACGCCCTCTCCAGCACGGGCAGGTGCTGGAGGGATGACGTGGTGATGAAGAGCGTATCCAGGGGTTTGGCCAGCAACGCCGACAGCGAACTGCAGCGCTGGATCCCCGGCAGCGCTCTGCTGCTGTCCAGGTCATAGCCCTGGCAGCTGTCAATACGGTATCCGAGGCGACGCAGCGCCGGTAAATAGGCGGTTTCCACCACCGCGCCGAGGCCGATAAATCCTATTTGCATGTTTAGTCCACCCCTGAGCCGATCTGTTCCCGGCGAAGTATCGCGGGATTATGGCGGATGGTTTTGACATTTACCGGCATGGCGGCCACAAAAAAACCCGCCGAAGCGGGTTTAATGATTATTTGCTTTTCTTGATGTGCTTGATCAGGCGCTTACGTTTCCGCATCTGGTTCGGCGTCAGAGTGTTGCGCTTGTTGGCGAACGGGTTTTCCCCTTCCTTGAACTGGATACGGATTGGCGTACCCATCACGTCCAGGGATTTACGGAAATAGTTCATCAGATAGCGCTTGTAGGAATCCGGCAGATCCTTCACCTGGTTACCGTGGATCACCACGATAGGCGGGTTGTAGCCCCCGGCGTGGGCATATTTCAGCTTCACGCGACGGCCGCGAACCAGCGGTGGCTGATGATCTTCCGCCGCCATGTTCATGATCCGGGTGAGCATCGCGGTGCTTACGCGGCGGGTTGCGCTATCGTAGGCTTCACGTACCGATTCAAACAGGTTGCCGACGCCGCTGCCGTGCAGGGCGGAGATGAAGTGCACCCGGGCAAAGTCGATAAAGCCCAGACGATAGTCGAGGGTCTCTTTCACCTGCTCCTTCACTTCCTGGCTCAGGCCGTCCCATTTGTTGACGACGATCACCAGGGAGCGGCCGCTGTTGAGGATAAAGCCCAGCAGCGACAGATCCTGATCGGAGATGCCTTCGCGGGCATCAATCACCAGCAGCACGACGTTGGCGTCTTCAATCGCCTGCAGCGTCTTGATGACCGAGAATTTCTCCACCACGTCAGTAATTTTGCCGCGCTTGCGCACCCCGGCGGTATCGATGAGCACGTATTCGCGCTCGTCACGCTGCATCGGGATGTAAATGCTGTCGCGGGTGGTGCCCGGCATATCGTAGACCACCACGCGATCTTCGCCGAGGATGCGGTTGGTGAGCGTCGATTTACCGACGTTAGGACGTCCGACAATCGCCAGCTTGATCGGCAGATCCTGCGGATTGAAATCGTCTTCCGGCTCTTCTTCCGCTTCACCATTCTGCTCAGCTTCGAATTTTGCCCAGTATTCGGCGTCTTCATCCACTTCTTCCTGAGGATTAACCTCATCGACCCATGGCAGCAGGGCCTGCTCAAGCAGGCTGGTCACGCCGCGGCCGTGCGAAGCGGCAATAGGATAGATATCGCCCAGGCCGAGCGACCAGAAGTCCGCCATCGCCTGGTCGACGTCGATGCCGTCGGTTTTGTTAGCCACCAGGAAGGTGGGCTTTTCACGAGAGCGCAGGTGTTTAGCGATCGCGATGTCCGCCGGCATCAGGCCCGCGCGCGCATCGACCATAAACAGCACCACATCGGCCTCTTCGATTGCCAGCAGCGACTGCTCCGCCATCCGGGTTTCCACGCCCTCTTCCGTACCATCAATACCACCGGTATCGATACAGATGAATTCGCGGCCTTCGACTTCGGCCCGACCGTACTTACGGTCACGAGTCAGCCCCGGGAAATCCGCAACCAGCGCATCACGAGTGCGCGTCAGGCGGTTAAAGAGCGTGGATTTTCCAACGTTAGGGCGCCCGACAAGCGCGACCACAGGTATCATGTTAAATGCCTCATACAATCACTAAGCAACATCGTCATAACGACGTTTTTAAAAAAGTCAAAACGGCCCCTGTCTGCCAGGGGCCGTTTCTTAATCACTCACGACAGCGGTAATTAACGCGTAATCGCGTACAGCGTACCGTCTTTCGCCTGGATCAGCAGTCGACCATCGGCCACAACCGGGTCGGTCAGGAAACCGGAGCTGTCCACTTTCTGCTGCGCCACAAAATGGCCATCTTCCGGGTTCACCCAGTGCATATAGCCTTCGCTATCGCCGACCACCAGATTGCCATTATACAACACCGGCGCGGTCAGCAAACGGTGCAGCAGATCGCTTTGTGTCCACAGGGTCACGCCGCCATCGGTAGTCAGCGCCAGCAGGCGGTCATTCTGGTCAACCAGATAGATACGGTTGCCATCGACGATGAAATCATTCACCGAACCCAGCTCGCGCTTCCACATAATCTGGCCGCTGCGCAGATCCAGCGCGGTCAGGTTACCGTTGTAAGCCAGCGCATAGACAACGCCGTTGACGATAATCGGCGTGGTGTCGACGTCGCTCAGACGGTCGATTTCCGTCGGCCCGGTGGCCGTGGAAATACGCTGCTGCCAAATCATCTGCCCCTGCTGCATCAATACCGCGCTGACGCGGCCATTGTCGCCGCCCACGATCGCCGCGCCGTAGGCGGTGGCCGGAGCGGATTCGCCGCGCAGGGAGAGCGCAGGCATATCCAGGTTAACCGTCCACTTCACGGCGCCATCGGTCTCATTCAGCGCCTGCAGCTGGCCGTTACTGGTGTGGACCAGCACCATGCCATCGCTCACCACCGGGCGCGACAGCGCTTCGCCGGCGACGCGGGTTTGCCAGGCAACGGTACCATCGCTGGTATTCAGCGCATACAGCTGCGCTTTCTCACTGCCGATATAAACATGGCCGCCCGAGACGGTCACACCGCCGGAAAGCAGCGCCGGGGTGCGCGAGAACCAGCCATCTTTCTCCGCCAGATTCACCGACCACACCTCTTTGCCGTCGTCAGCGCTCAGCGCTTTGACGGTGCCTTTACGGTCAGCGGCATAGACCACGCCGTCGGCGAAGGCCGGATGAAGGTTAGAGTAAAATTCGCCGATACCATCGCCAACCGAGGTGCTCCAGGACGTGGACGGCGTAAACTGGTTTTCTACCGTCGGCAGCGGTGACATTTTCACCACATCTTCTTCGCTATTAAACAGCGAACACCCGCTCAGCAAGGTAACGGAAAGCAGCCCTGGCAAAAGTAATTTACGCAATTGCATCGAGTCCCTCTCAGATGGACAAATTATTCATTTTCATACGCATCATTTCGCTGAGCGCAGGAGAAGCATCGCTTTTCACGCCAGCTTCCCACGCCGCACGGGCCCCTTGCTTATCGCCTTTGCTCAACAGAATTTCGCCGCGCAAATCAGCCACAATCGCGGTCCAACCTTCGCCTTTAATGCTGTCGAGGGTTTTCAGCGCCGCATCAGCCTGCTTCATCTGCAGCTGAACGCGGGCAAGACGCATACTGATAACCGATTTCAGGTTATCATCAGACGCGGCCGCCAGCCCCTGCTGAAGCTGCTTTTCGGCGTTCGGCAGATCGTTCTGTTCAACAAAATGCTGTGCCAGCTCGAGAGAGGCGAAGGCGCCGTAGGTATTTTTATTGTCAGCCGCGAACTTCTCCGCCCCTGACAGCACGTCTGGCGTATTTGATTTCAGCGCGGAAGTCGCCTTTTCGTAAGCCAGCGACGCGTCTCTGGCGGTATCCTGCTGATGGGAGGTCCAGTAGCGCCAGCCAACCAGCGCGCCAATCCCTAAAATCACCCCGACCGCCAGCGCTTTGCCGTTTTCGGCAAAGAAGCGCTTCAGCGCATCGACCTGATCGTTCTCGTTGTTAAAAGTTTCCACGCAGTCCTTCTCCTGACTAATAATTCCCGGGAGATTAACCCAGAAGTGTGCGCAAATGCGCGGCAACGCTCTCCTGCGTTACGGTAGTTTGCTCACCTGAGCGTAAATCCTTCACTACCACGTTTCCGTCAGCGATCTCTGACTCACCCACCACCAGGGCGATACGTGCGCCCCATTTATCGGCACGGGCGAACTGCTTCTTAAAGTTGCCGCCGCCGTGGTTGGTCATCAGTTTCACGCCGGGCAGCGCATCGCGAACCTGCTCAGCCAGACGCATGGCGGCGGACTGAGTATCGGTCCCGGAGGCTACCAGGTATATATCGACAACAGGATCGGCTTTAAATTCCGGATTCACTGCCTGGACCAGTAAAACAAGACGTTCCAGACCCATGGCGAAGCCCACGCCCGGGGTGGCACGACCGCCAAGCTGCTCAACCAGGCCGTCGTAACGGCCGCCGGCGCAGACGGTGCCCTGAGAACCGAGACTGGTGGTCACCCACTCAAACACGGTGCGGTTATAGTAGTCGAGGCCGCGCACCAGGCGCTGGTTGACGGTATAGCGGATCCCGGCATCGTCAAGCAACGCGCACAGGCCGGCAAAGTGGGCTTTCGACTCTTCGTCGAGATAATCGCCGAGCGCCGGCGCGTCGTTCAGCAGCGCCTGCACGTCCGGGTTTTTGGAGTCCAGCACCCGCAGCGGATTGGTATACATCCGGCGTTTGCTGTCTTCATCAAGCTTATCGGTAAACTGCTCGAGATAAGCCACCAGCGCGTCGCGGTAGTTGGCGCGGGCTTCCAGAGAACCGATGGAGTTCAGCTCAAGGCTGACATGATCGGAGATGCCCAGCTCACGCCACCAGCGCGCGGTCAGCATGATCAGCTCCGCATCGATGTCCGGCCCCTGCAGGCCGAAAACTTCGGCGCCGATCTGATGGAACTGGCGGTAACGGCCTTTCTGCGGACGCTCGTGGCGGAACATCGGCCCGACGTACCACAGGCGCTGTTCTTGATTGTACAGCAGACCATGTTCGATGCCGGCTCGTACGCAGCCCGCCGTCCCTTCCGGACGCAGCGTCAGGCTGTCGCCGTTGCGGTCCTCAAAGGTGTACATCTCTTTTTCAACCACGTCGGTCACTTCGCCGATCGCGCGTTTGAATAACGGGGTCTGCTCTACAATCGGCAAACGGATTTCGCTGTAACCGTAGCTACCGAGCACCTGCTTCAGTGAGCCTTCAATGCGCTGCCAGAGAGCGGTTTCGCCCGGCAGATAATCGTTCATGCCACGGATGGCTTGAATGTTCTTTGCCACGTTTATTCTCTTTATATATACAAAAATGAACCCCGGCGCCTCGCGCCCGCAGGTTCAATCATACACGGGAAGCGTATCGCTTCCCAACACGTTATTTTGCTTCAAGCTGTTGAACGTCAATCCGACGGGCTTCATCGAGCATCGAGGCTTTGGCGCGGATCCGCGCTTCCAGCTGGTCGATCATGTCGTTGTTGTCCAGGCGATCTTTACGCACGCCGTCTTCATACAGGCCGCTTTTCTTGTTGCCGCCGGTCACGCCGAGGGTGGAAACCAGCGCTTCGCCCGGGCCGTTCACCACGCAGCCGATGATCGAAACATCCATCGGAGTGATGATATCTTCCAGACGTTGCTCCAGGGCGTTCACCGTCCCGATAACGTCAAACTCCTGACGCGAACAGGTCGGGCAGGCGATGAAATTAATACCGCGGGAACGAATACGCAGCGATTTGAGGATATCGAAGCCGACCTTGATCTCCTCCACCGGATCCGCCGCCAGCGAGACGCGCAGCGTATCGCCGATCCCTTCGGACAACAGCAGCCCAAGACCGATCGCCGATTTCACCGCGCCGCTGCGCGCGCCGCCCGCTTCGGTGATCCCGAGGTGCAGCGGTTGATCGATCTGTTTCGCCAGCAGGCGATAAGACTCTACCGCCAGGAAGACGTCGGAGGCTTTAACGCTGACTTTAAACTGATCGAAATTGAGGCGATCGAGATGATCGACGTGGCGCATGGCGGATTCGAGCAGCGCCTGCGGCGTCGGCTCGCCATATTTTTCCTGCAGATCTTTTTCCAGCGAGCCGGCGTTAACGCCGATGCGGATCGGGATATTTTTATCGCGCGCGCAATCTACGACCATGCGGATGCGCTCTTCGTTGCCGATGTTGCCCGGGTTGATACGCAGGCAGTCGACGCCGTATTCCGCGACTTTCAGCGCAATACGGTAGTCAAAGTGGATATCGGCGACCAGCGGGACGTTGACCTGCTGTTTGATCAGTTTGAACGCCTCGGCGGCGTCCATCGTCGGAACAGAGACGCGGACAATATCCGCGCCCACGCGCTCTAACGCTTTGATTTGATTTACGGTTGCCGCCACATCAGTGGTGCGCGTATTAGTCATTGACTGAACGGCGATGGGAGCCCCATCGCCAATTGGCACATTACCAACGTAAATACGTTTAGATTTTCTACGTTGAATCGGAGCCTGGTTATGCATGAAAAATCTCCCGCGTTACCCGTCTGTTACTGCGCCGGTGATGATTCGGCATTAAGGGTCAGACGCGCAACCTGGTTAGTTCTGATAAAACGACTTAAATCGACAGGCTTGCCCAGATACTGGATCTCTACCGCAGCCGGGGCGCCAATTTTCAGCTTATACGGCGCCTGACCGCTCAGGTTCAGGTTGCCGCCTTTACGCTGCAGGCCGCTGAACAGTTTTTTGCCGGTGGCATCGCTCACTTCCAGCCAGCAATCGGCGGAAAAGTTCATCACCAGATCCTGCGCCGCCGCCGCCGGGTTCGTCACGTTCGCCTGATCGGTCGGCAATGGCGAGGCCGGGGTAGCCGGCGCCGTCGGCGCCGCGCCTGCGGTATCGACATTGGCCTGGGAAGGCGCGACAACGGCGTTATTGTCCGCCGGCGTCTGGGCCGGGGCGCTGGTGGTCGGGGCGCTGGCGGTATCGGTTGGCGCGCTGTTCGCAGCGCTATCGGCGGTCGGGGCTGCCGGGGCGCTGGTATCCAGCGGCACGCTCTGGCTGCTGGTGTCGCCGCTGTTCAGCTCAGCGGAAGACTGATCGGCCATGGTGGAGATCTCTTCCTGCTGCGCCTTATGGTCTTGCCACCACCAGGCGCCGCTCAGGCCGATAACCACAAACAGCACCAGCCAGGTGAAGCTCATCAGCCAGCCGTCGCGTTTTTTGCGACGTTTACCTAAAGAGAAGCTCTGCATTGGCGCGACTTTCGCCGCGCGGATGGGCGCTTGCTTGGCCATCATCGGCAGCAGCTCGTCTTCCGGGATATGTACGAGGCGAGCATAGGAGCGGATGTACCCGCGCAGGAAGGTGGAAGCGAGGTCGGCAGGCGCCTTATCGTCTTCAATATCACGAACCGTGGACACCTTCAGGCATAAGCGTTCTGCCACCGCTTGCTGGCTAAGTCCGAGTTGTTCGCGGGCGTGACGCAGACGCGCGCCCGTGGTGTTTGCTTCTTGATGATCTTGAGTGGCTTCAGTATTCATTCGCTACAACTACTGGTACGTGAAATTTAAAGTTCAGCGCGGGAAAAAGCCGGCGCCGCGAGACATCTGTGGTACGTCAGCCTCACAGTATAGGACTGTCAGCCGCGCGATCACAGAGACGAATCAAAATTGAATGCTAAGCGGTTGTTGTGCCGCTACATACTGCCTCAAAGTCGACAAAAACGCACCGTAATTATTAACCGAATCAGCGTATTTCGCCTGGCTATTGGTCATAAATATGACCCGTGCCGCCTGCGCTGCACGGGCCATCATTTGTCAGACCGCTTTTACGTCAATCGCTTCGCCCTGCATCCGCTTACGCAGCGTGCGCTTGGTACGGTCGATGACGTCGCCCGCCAGCTGACCGCAGGCGGCATCGATATCGTCGCCGCGCGTTTTACGCACGATGGTCGTAAAGCCGTACTCCATCAGGACTTTGGAGAAACGGTCGATGCGGCTGTTGGAGCTGCGGCCATACGGCGCGCCCGGGAACGGGTTCCATGGGATCAGGTTGATCTTGCACGGCGTATCTTTCAGCAGCGCCGCCAGTTCGTGGGCGTGCTCGGTGCCGTCGTTGACATGATCCAGCATCACGTACTCGATGGTCACCCGGCCCTGGTTGGCGTTGGACTTCGAAATATAGCCGCGCACCGAGTTGAGGAAGGTCTCGATGTTGTACTTTTTGTTGATCGGGACGATTTCGTCACGAATGGTGTCGTTCGGCGCGTGCAGGGAGATGGCCAGCGCGACGTCGATCATATCGCCGAGTTTATCCAGCGCCGGCACCACGCCGGACGTCGACAGGGTGACGCGACGTTTGGAGAGGCCAAAGCCAAAATCGTCGAGCATGATTTCCATTGCCGGAACGACATTGTTGAGGTTCAGCAGCGGCTCGCCCATGCCCATCATCACCACGTTGGTGATCGGACGTACGCCGGTGGTCTTCACCGCGCCGACGATTTTCGCCGCGCGCCAGACCTGGCCGATAATTTCGGAAACCCGCAGGTTGCGGTTAAAGCCCTGCTGGGCGGTGGAGCAGAATTTACACTCCAGCGCGCAGCCTACCTGGGAGGAGACGCACAGGGTGGCGCGGTCTTCTTCCGGGATATAGACGGTCTCGACGCGCTGATCGCCAACGGCAATCGCCCATTTGATGGTCCCGTCGGTTGAGCGTTGCTCTTCAACCACTTCCGGGGCGCGGATCTCCGCCACTTCTTTCAGTTTACTGCGCAGGACTTTGTTGATGTCAGTCATCTCATCAAAGTCGTCGCAGCAGTAGTGATACATCCATTTCATCACCTGATCGGCGCGGAAAGGCTTCTCGCCCATGTTTTTGAAAAACTCGCGCATCTGCTGACGGTTTAAATCCAGCAGGTTGATTTTGGCATCTTTGTTCGGCACCGTCAGAGCGGCGGTATCAGGCGTGACAATTTGTTCAGACATAATGTTTTCCGGCCTCGTTATTACACGTTATGGCCCCAGGTGGGTTGAAAAAGAAACGCCCCGGAGAGCGACAGCTCGTCCAGGGGCGCTATATTCTACAAATTCTGGCGGATCATTGCCACGTTTGCACAAAGCAATGATAAAAAATCTGTTACTGCGTACATAATCCTCTATGGCTTTTCGATTGTCGCAAGGCGGCAAGCAAGTGAATCCCCGGGAGCATAGATAACTATGTGACCGGGGTGAACGCGCGTAGCCAACGCCGCGACGGTCGAAAAGACGAGGTTCGTATCTCCAAAGTATTTCAGGTCACAGCGAGGCGGCGAGTTCGCTAATCCCCGGGAGCATAGATAACTATGTGACCGGGGTGCGCGAAGGAAGCCAACAATGCTGTGGCGTGAAAGACGCAGGAGATTAGCGAGTGCGCGGGCAAACCTCGCCTTCAGCAAAGAAGAACGCGATTTCGCGTGCAGCGGATTCTACAGAGTCGGAACCGTGGGTGCCGTTCTCGGTGAAGCTGTCAGCGTAGTCAGCGCGCAGGGTACCCGCCAGGGCGTTTGCCGGGTTGGTGGCGCCCAGCAGGTCACGGTGACGCTGAACGGCGTTTTCGCCTTCCAGGACGGAAACCACGATCGGGCCGGAGGTCATGAACTCAACCAGACCGTCGAAGAACGGGCGACCTTCGTGCTCAGCATAGAAACCACGAGCCTGCTCTACGGTCAGGTGCAGCATTTTGGTGCCGACGATTTTGAACCCTGCAGCTTCAAAGCGGGAAAAGATGCTGCCAATAACGTTTTTTGCCACCGCGTTTGGTTTGATGATGGAAAAAGTACGTTCAATAGCCATGATTACCTCTAATTAAATGTTCTGTTGTTGCGCATACGATCGTATGGCCTGGCGCGCATTATAATGAGCATCCCCGCCCCTGCCTACGGCTGAAGGTAACATTTTGTTAAAATAAGATGAGTATTGAAAACACAAACCGCCAACAACAAATTTACCCTGGTTATTGCAGGGTAAAACGCGCGGCCGCCGTTTGTCCTGCCTCATCCATCACCACCAGCTGCCACTCGCCGGGCTTATCCAGAGTTAGCGTGGTTCTCGCGCCGGCGGCATCTATCGGCTGGCCGTTGATAAACCACCAGCGCCGCCCTTCACCACCGCTGGTTTGCAGGGGCAACATCACCCGCGCCTCCCCCGGCAGACGTCTAATCACCGCCCCCTCGCGGACCCCGGAGAGCACCAGCGGCGCGGCATCCTGAGTTTGCAACGGTGGGCATGCCTTCGATGCCGGCCCCAGACGCGCGGAGCGACGTTCCCCCGGCGGTAGCCAGGGATCCAGCGGCAGCGGCCAGACCTCCACCACACTTTCGCGCGCCCCGGAACAATCCGCCGCCACCCGTTCTCCGTGTTCATTGCGCCACACCGGGAAGCGGATCCCGCGCACGCCCTCCTGCCCCGGCAACAGCAGGGTCGGCGGCTGGCTATCTTCCAGCAGCCAGCTGGCCAGGCGACGACGGCAGTTGCTGTCGCCCGCCGGCAGCGCCTGGCCGCCGGGCCAGCAGAGCGTCCCTCGGCTGACCGTTGCCGGTCGCGGATCGATCGGCAGGCCGCCGCGGCTCATCGCCGGGCGGGCGAGCAGCAGATTATTGACCTGATTGAGCAACGGCACCGCGCTGGCGAAGCCAAACTGCCCCACCACCGGCGTACCGTCCGGACGCCCGGTCCAGATGCCAATCAGATAACGCGCATTGAGGCCCACCGCCCACGCATCGCGATACCCGTAGCTGGTGCCGGTCTTCCAGGCCAGCGGCACCACTTGCGGGAGTGAGGCATCGGGAACCGGCTGCGCTTCGCCGGCCAGGATGCGCCGGACGATCCACGCCGCCCCGGGGGATATCAGCGCCCTTTCCACCAGCGGGTCTCCGGGCGTCATGCGCAGCCGCGCCGCCTTCCCGTGGCGGGCAAAGGCGCTGTACGCCGCGACGATATCTTCCAGCCTCGCCCCGGCGCCGCCGAGGATCAACGACAGATTCGGCTCGGCGCCGGCGGGCAGCATCAGGGGCAACCCGGCATTGCGCAAATTCGCCGCGAAACGTTTGGGCCCGTAGGCTTCGAGCACCTGGACCGCCGGCAGATTCAGGGAGCGCACCAGCGCGTCGCTGGCGCTCACCGGGCCGTGAAAGCCGCTGTCAAAGTTACCGGGGCGATAATCGCTAAAGCGCCGCGGCACATCCTGCAATAACGACGCCGGATGGATCAGCCCTTCATCCATCGCCAGCGCATAAATAAAGGGTTTCAGCACCGACCCCGGCGAACGGACCGCCGACGCCATATCAATGTGGCCAAAGCGACTGTCGTCCGTAATATCCGCCGACCCCACCCAGCCGCGGACTTTCATATCCGTGTGGTCGACGACAACCATCGCCAGCGAACTGCGCGGCGGCAGGCGCGACTTCCAGTTCAGCGCCAGATCCTCGAGCTGCCGCTGCAGTCCGGCATCGAGGGTCGTCACCACTTTTTCCTCACGACTGGTCGCCAGCGCCCGGCGGGCGAAGAGCGGCGCCAGCTGCGGCATCTGCCGCGGAAACAGCCACACCGGCTCCTCCATCGCCTCCTTTACCACCAGCCTCGGCCAGACGCCCTGGCTGACCATGCGCGCAAGGACTTTATCCCGCGCCGCCTGGGCCCGCTGCGGCCAGCGGTCCGGACGTAAACGGCTGGGCGCCTGGGGCAGCACCGCCAGCAGCGCCGCCTCGCCGTAGCTGAGCTGCGCGGGCGGCTTGCCGAGATAAGCCCAACTGGCCGCGCCGATCCCTTGCAGGGTGCCGCCAAAGGGCGCACGATTCAGATACAGGGTCAGGATTTCGCTCTTTGACAGATGCCACTCCAGCTGCAGCGCCCGCCACAGCTGGCGCAGCTTGCCGCCGAAAGTGCGGGGGTGGGGATCGAGCAGGCGCGCCACCTGCATGGTGAGGGTACTGCCGCCGGAAATGACCCGCCCGGAGGTGAGATCCTGCCAGGCGGCGCGCACTACAGCGAAGGGATTGACCCCCGGATGGCGCCAGAACCAGCGGTCCTCATACTGAATAAGCGCCTGCAGATAGCGCGGCGACACGTCGGCGAGAGTCACCGGATAACGCCAGACGCCCTGCGCGTCGGCAAACCGCCACAGGGGGGTCCCGTCCTCCGCCACGACCACCCGGGCAGGCGTGACGTCATGCAGCGGCAGCGGCCACAGGCGATCGGCGGTCATAACCGCCAGCCACAGCAGAAAAATAAACGCCGCCAGCCAGCGCCAGCGGCGTTTTACCCGATGCACTACGCGCATTTACGGCGTCACGGTGAGCGGACCGCTGGCGGTCCCGGTCGCCCGCCACTGCGGCACATACATCGATTCCACCTGCGGCTGCGGGACCTGGTAGGTGCCCGGCGTGACCGCCCGCGCCAGGTAGACCAGCGTCACCGGCTGACCTTCATTGACCGCGACAGCGGCGACGAAGCGGTCGTCGCGGAACTCGATATGCTGAATATCGGCCTGCTGCATCTGGTTAAGGAGGTTTTGCACCGCTTCGCCATTCTCCTGCAGGCTGGCGCTGCTGTTGGCCAGATTCTGGTTTTCCAGCTCGAGTCCCGCCGGCAGCAGGTCAACCACCAGCGCGTCAGGCACGTTGCGTCTGGCGGTCACCTCCAGCTTGACCAGCACCAGTTCGCCGCTGCGCAGCGACGACAGCGACTTCTGCCGCCCCTGGGTATCGAAAACGGCGCGTTCAATCCCCAGGACGTAGCCGCCTGGCTGCGGCGCGCTTTGCGGATAGCCGCTGCTGTCCAGACGCAGCCACAGCGGTTGACTGCCGGTGTTGCTCACCTGCAACGTCGCCAGCCGATCGCCGTCGAGGTTACGGGTTTGCGCTTTATCGCCGGCCAGCGGCTCAGCCTGCAGCGAGGTTTGCGCCTGCCAGTTGCCCGGCAGGTCGGCAAGCGTACGTCCGGCAAGGAACAGGGCGTTGGTTTCCTGGGTCGACAGCCAGCGCTGGCCGTAGGCCTCTTCCGACAGCGTGCTCAACAGCGTGTTTTGCGCCTCCGGCAGCAGCTTGTTCTCTTCCAGCAGCGCCAGCTTCAGCGCGTCATCGCGAAGCGGGCTACCGTAATCGCCCAGCCAGCGGTTCTCACCGTGGCGCGGCGTGGCAACCGCCAGCTTCATGGCCTCATCGCCGCGCGGCGCATCGCCCATGGTTTTCAGCGCAATGCCGAGCTGCAGCAGCGGCAGGCCGGATCGCGCCTGGTCGTGACGGCTCCAGATTTCACGCAATGAGCCGAGCGGGGCTTTTTGCTGACGCGCCAGCACCAGCGCGGCATAGGCCTGAGCGGCAAAGCGGCTGGCCTGGGCGTCGTCGCTGTAGCGCACGGTCATCAGCCCCGGTTCCTGAAGATAGCGCAGCAGGCGTTCGTTACCTTTATTAATGGCGTTGACCGGTACGCTATAGCCCTGCTCGCCCGCGCGAACAAGGAAATCCATGGCGTAAGCGGTCAGCCAGTACTCTTCCGGCCCCTCTTTATCCCATAGCGCAAAGCCGCCGTTTTCCAGTTGCATCTGCAGCAGGCGCGAGATCCCGACATCGATTGCCGCGCGACGTTTTTCGTCGCTGTCCCCGCTGATGCCCAGCGCTTTTAGCTGCGCCGCGCTGGTATACAGGGAGGGGAACAGGCCGCTGGCGGTCTGCTCAAGGCAGCCGTAAGGATAGGCTTTCAGGTCGCGGATATAGCGCGCGAGATTCAGCGGCGGCTTGCCGCTGAGCAGCAGCTGGCCCTGCAGCGTCTGCGGGGCGAAACCTGCCGATTGCGCCGCCGGCGCCTGCCAGCTTTCGCCGGGCTGCAGCACGGCGCCGCTGTTGACGGTCTGCGCCGGGAACGCCGGACGAACGCCGATTTTCCACTGCTTCTGCAGCGGGGCGAAGGTTTCCCCCGGCAGGCTCAGGCCGCTGATAGTGGCGCTCACCTGGCCATCGCCAAAGCCCGGCAGCGCGCTCACCGGCACAAACAGCGTGCTGCGCGCCCCCGGCGCCAGCTGCACCGACGTTAGTTGACCCTCGGTCAAGGTCACCAGTCCGCTGGCGGCAAGATGTACCTGCAGAGTTTGCGGTTTATCGGTCAGGTTGCTGAGATCCAGCGCCAGACGGGTGGTGTCGCCGCTGGCGAGGAAGCGCGGGGTATTCAGCTCGGCGATGACCGGGGCGGCCACCACCACTTTATCTTCGCTGCTGCCGAAGTCATCCGCCGTCCAGGCCTGAGCCATCACACGCAGCTCGCCGTTAAAATCACCGATCGGCAGCGTCACCGTCCCTTCGCCCTGATCGTTCAGCACCACCGGCTGCGCCTGTTGGGCGATGATGGTCACATGGTTAACCGGGGGTTTACCGCCACGTTTTAACTCGTCGCCATCGCCGCCGAAGCGCAGACTGGCCACACGCCCCTGCCCTTCAATCACCTGGCCGTAAATATCATAAATATCCGCCCCATAACGTTTCTGGCCGAAGAAGGCGTTCCACGGATCCGGGGTGGCGTAATCGGTAATATTCAGCACCCCGCTATCGACAGCCGAGAGCAGAACGTTAACCTGCTTCGGCGCCTCTCCCTCTTTGACGCTGGCTTTCACTTTCACCGTCAGCGGCTGGTTGGGGCGCATTTTATCCGGGGCCTCCAGCGCCAGCGTCAGGCGACGGTTTTCATCGCCCAGCGGCAGATGCAGCAGGCCCACCGCGCGTTTCGGCGTCGCCGAGCGGGATTTATCGCCGGGGCGAACCACCAGCGTGCTGAGGTAGAGGTCGTGGCGATTCCAGGCGTTATCCACCGGGATCGACAGGTCCATCCCCTCGGCGGGTACGTCAATCTCCTGCCACCACAGCGGCCCTTCGCTGGATTCCACCATCGCGTAGCCTTTACCCGCCGCCGGGGCGGCGATGTGCAGCCTGATGGTGTCGCCCGGCTTATAGCTCGGTTTATCCAGCTTCATGGTGACCCGGTCCGGGCGCGCTGCGCCGGTGCCTTCGCTGTTATCCTGCCAGCTGTAGCCCGCCCAGAAGCGCACGCTGCTGACGACATCGTCCGGTCCTTTCACCTCCAGGCGATAGGAGCCCCACTCTACCGGAAAGCTCACTTTACCGATCTGGCCGGCCTGCAGATCCAGCGACTCCTCGCCCTCCTGCAGATCTTTTTGATCGAACTGCGACTGCCAGCCTTCGCTATCGGACCAGTTCCAGTAATAATCCCGGCGCTCGCGGATCAGCCGTACCTGCAGGCCGGAAACGGCTTTTTTCTCGCCTTTGGCGTCGGCATAGACGATATCGAACGCGGCGTTGCTGTTTTCATCCACCACCGGCTGCTTCACCGTGGTGTCGGTGCGGTAGTCGTAAACGTCCTTCAGGGTAAATTGCGGGCGGATCCCCGGCAGCGCCTCGGCAGGCCAGATCGGCTGCTTAACCGTACGGGTGACCGGACGCCCACCGGACTCCAGCAGGCTCGCCTGCAACACCACCTGCAGCGGCGAATGGCTATCCTGCCACTGGCTGGAGGTGGTCACTTCGCCATGGCCTTTTTCATCCAGCGTCAGCTGGACTTCATCAAGGCTGCGGGAGAGATTTTCTTCTGCGATATCGCCGAACTCAAAGCCCGGCAGCGCGGCGACGGCGTCGCGAAGCGGGCGCAGGAACAGTTTGCCCTGCAGCGTGTTGCCGCTGGCCGGCGCGCCGTAGAGATAAGCGCCGCTGACGTCAAAGGCGACATCGGCATTCGGCTCGACCGGCGCCGCCTGCGGCGTCAGCTTCAGCGCCATGCGTTCCGGCATAAAGTCTTCGACGTGGAAATCCCACTCGCGGGGCTGGTTGTCGCCGGTGCTGGCGCGAATGTGCCACATGCCGGTGGCCGCGCCGCTGTCGAGCGGATAAGTAAACTGGTACAGGCCGTTAACCGGTTTGCTCATCACCGAGCGGATCACCTGGCCATCCGGCTGGACCACCTCCAGCTTCACCGGCTGTTCCGCCAGCGGTTTGCCATCGCTATCGCGCAGCAGCGCATTGAGGATCACCGTTTCGCCCGGACGATAGAGATCCCGTGGGCCAAACATAAAGAACTGTTTGCTGAAGCCTGGCGCGCCGGCAATGGAGAACTCCGCCAGATCCAGCGCCGGCAGTTTGAGGTCGAGCAGCGTGGTCTGTCCCTCTTTGCGCGCCAGCAGCAGCGCGGCTTCTTTATCGGTTTGCAGGGTGACGTGGCCCTGGCTATCGCTTTTCGCCTGCGCCAGGGTCTGCCCTTTGGCGTTGAGCAGCTGGACATCGATACCAGACTGGGCGGCGCCGTTTTCCAGGCTCTGGGTAAAGACGTCCAGCCGGTTGTGGTAGCGATGCGCCGACACGCCGATGTCGCTAAGGGTAAACAGCGTCGCCGCGTTGCTGTAGCTATAATGACCCGCCGGGTTCATGACCGCCACGTAGACGCCACGCTGCTGGAGCGGCTTGATGTCGCTCAGCGGCAGCAGCAGCTTTTCGCGGGTATTGCGCGCCGGATTGAGGTCAAAGCGGCCGCTGTATACCAGATCGGCCATCTTCAGCAGCTCGTCGGATTCCCAGTTGCTTAATGAATTGCGGTATTCCCACTGGCTGACGAAGGCCGAGAGCGATTCCGGCTTAATGCGGAAGAAGTTCACGTCGACGTTATCGACGTTCAGCGCCATCACCGGCAGCCCGGCGATCACGTTGCCCGGCAGCAGCGAGCCGCGGCTGGCAAATCCGACGCTTGGCGCGATATCGCGGGTAGTCAGGGTCTTCTCGAACGGTTTATCGAGCGTCGCCTTGTTCAGGGCGGTCAGCGTCGGGTCGACCGAGACAATCAGCTCGCGCTTTGGCTCAAGGTGACGCAGACGCAGCTCTTTCAGGTTCGGCGCCAGCTCCCACGCGCCATCTACCTTACCGCTCTTCTTATCCACCAGGTGCACGCTGCGGGAGAAATCCTGGTCCGGCTGCAGCGGTACGGAAAAGGTCAGCACCAGGGTCGCGGCGCCATCCAGCTGCACCTCCGAGGCGTCGAGCAGCGTCAGCGCTTTGCCCTGGCTTTTTTCCGCCAGCGCCGCCAGCTGGGCGCTGTCCGGTTTTGCCGCCGCGCCAGGGCCGCTATCGGCGGCCGGCGTCGGGGCCGTAGCCTGCGGTGTACCGCTGTCATCACACCCGGTTAATGAAAATGCGGTAAGGAGCGCCAGTGACAGCGCCGCTAAACGAAATGGTTTCATCCTTCTAACCCCTCGGCCGGTGGGCCTGATGCAAATTATCACTTTTTATTATGCGTTAAGGCGGCGCTTCTCAACAGTGATGACGCGGGTTTCTGCCGATTAATCAGAAAAGTGCCGTGACGTCGTCCCCACTCTGGCGTCCTTAACTTGTCAGCACCCGATAAAACGCCGACAATTCAGTCATGAATAGTAAAACGGAGGCACCTATGTCCACCTCGTTTTTTGTCGCCGCCGACTGGCTGGCGGAACATATTGATGACCCGGAGATCCAGATTATCGACGCCCGCATGGCGCCCGCCGGGCAGGAGGCCCTGCGCGATATGGCCGCGGAGTACCGCGCCGGCCACGTGCCGAACGCGCTGTTTTTCGATATCGAGGCGCTGTCCGATCACACCAGCCCGCTGCCGCATATGATGCCGCGCGCCGAGGCGTTTGCCGTGGCCATGCGCGAACTGGGCGTCTGCAGCGATAAGCACCTGGTCGTCTATGACGAAGGCAATCTGTTTTCCGCCCCGCGCGCCTGGTGGATGCTGCGCGCCTTTGGCGTGGAGAAAGTGTCGATTCTGGCCGGTGGGCTGGAGGGCTGGCGTCGCGACGAGCTGCCGCTGGAACAAGGGGTGCCGGAGGTGGCCGAAGGAGAATTCGACGTGCGATTCGATCCTCAGCAAATTAAGCGCCTGACCGACGTGCTGCTGGTCAGCCATGAAGGATCGGCGCAGATTGTCGATGCGCGTCCGGCAGCCCGGTTTAACGGCCAGGCTGACGAACCGCGCCCGGGCCTGCGGCGCGGGCATATCCCCGGCGCGCTGAACGTCCCGTGGACAGAGCTGGTGATTAACGGCGAGTTGAAGACCGTCGACGAGCTGAACGACATCTTTTTGCGTCAGGGCGTCGATTTTGATCGGCCCATTATCGCCAGCTGCGGGTCCGGCGTGACGGCGGCGGTGGTCGTGCTGGCGCTCACCACGCTTGGCGTGAACGGCGTCTGCCTGTACGACGGCTCATGGAGCGAATGGGGGGCGCGCAGCGATCTGCCGATTGAACCGGCTCCTGCCGCTCAGTAAACGCCGCATGGCCGCGGACGTCCCGTCCCGCGGCCACTAAATAATTTCTGATTTTCTCCGCCTCATTCTCCTGCCAGTCGCTAAACCAGCTACTCTGTGCTGCCGCAGGGCTTGCGCCTGCCCTGTTGGCTTTACTGCCGCCCACTATATAAGGAAATTGAATGATGGCTTTTTCATTAGCGGATCTCATGGATGTCGTACACAAGCACAACCGCAATCCCACCCCGAAACCGATGCCCGTAGACGAAGTGGATCGCCTGCGCGTCCGGAAATACCGTGATCCGCAAAATAGCGAAACCGTGGCGCTTCCGGAGAGTCTGAAAGCGCTGCTGGCCTACGATTGCCAGCTGACAAGCCCCTACGGTCAACGGGTGCTGGAATCAGTTCTGAACGCCATTGATGAACATGGCGTCCTGCTTTCCGACTCACTGGATGAAGAGGCTTATTATATGAATGGCCTTGATATGATCGGGCTGGATTTTGAAGAGCTAATGCCCGTCTGGAACGACGATCCGCGTCTTCCTGCCCTGATTCGCCTCTGCCATCCCGGGGATCAGCAGGTATTTATCTATGTCACCGAGCGTGATGAACAGGGTGAATATCCTGTCGTCCGCTTCGAGGGTAAAGAGAATGAGCTTTGGCTGGCAGAATCGTCGCTGATTGAATATTTGCAGGGGATTTTTACCGGTGGAAAGGAGAGCCACGACGAATGGCAGCATCAACAAGCCCTCAACGAGTCACGCGATGGCGCCTTGCTGGAGCTGGAATATATTCATGAGGATCTTTACGCCAGGCTCGAAGGTTGTCCTGACTAATTCACCATCTCCCACCGATAGCGCGATTAACGCGCGCCGTCGGGGCCAGCGCCAGGATTGAGCGTTTAATCTATAACCTGATGGCACCACAAGGCGTGAAAATGGCATTAGTCTCCAACCCACATTCTGCTTATTCCCCGCGCCTTCCCTGGCTGGGAGGCATAGCTGGCCTGCTGGTCGGCGGCGCAATCCTCTATTTTTGGCCGCAATGGAACCGGACATGGTTAAGCCTGGTTCCTGCGCCAGTTTCCGTTTATACCCGCTTTCTCGGCGTCACTTTGGAAGACGTCCCGCTGATCACCTATGGTCATCAGGCGCTGCTGGGTTTTCTGATGGTGCTGCTCGCCGGGCTGGTAGCAGCGCTACGCTATCTGCTGGGAGAGGAAAGGTGCCGTGCCTGGCGCGGTGATATGGCGCTCTTCAACGGCGTCGTCACGCTGTGCGTGACGGGATTTCTGCTCTATAACATGGTGTCAGCCTATCCGCGGATCGTTGCCGCCCTGCATTAACCTTTGCAATTCCGCTTTTGCATCGAGCTGAAAGCATACCGAAACCGGGGGCAACCGCCCCCGCTGTCAGATAATGCGATTTTGTTTGAAATCGCGCAGGAAGCTGCCCCAGCGCTTTTCATAGAACGGCGTGATATGGGCAATCATAAAGTGGCTGATGCCCTTCTCGCCTTCCACCACCTGGCAAATATCGATCGGCTCATCGCCGGGCAGGGTATCGGTGGCCACGCTGCCGGTGGTCTGAATGATGGACTCGATATCCCCTTCCGCTTCAATGCCGATCAGCAGATTAGCGGGCGCGTCGGCGTGCTCTTTGATCGAGCACAGGAACGCCCGCTTGACGGTTTTCAGCGTTTTGAACAGCGTGGTCAGCGAATCCACCATCTGTGCCGGCGGCTCGGCGACTTCAGACAGCAGCAGCGCTTCGCCCCCTTCCAGCACCGTCTGGGTGCTGAGCGGGCTGCCCTCTTCCCCGAGCAGATGGCTGATTTCGCGCGGGGTAAACGCTTTACCGTTCGGCAGCTTCGGGTTGAGGAACAGCGATTCACCGAGAGTCATCGCCATCAGCGTGCGGGCCGGCATCATCACGAAAGCCTGTTCATCTTCCACCGCCTGCTGCAGGGCCTCAAGCGAAGTGAAGAACGGAATGACCGACGTGCCGTCATCTTTTTCCCAGTGCTGTAGATCCAGCGCGCTATCCTCGACAATCTGCTCGCCATCGGCTGCGCGGCCTGGTACCCAGACGGTGGCCTCAAGCAGCGCGCTGAAAAATGCCGGACGATGAGCGGGTTCGGTAGCCGCTTTTTCCAGCAGGGTTTCTAATTCGTTTTTGGTTTCGGACATAGTTTGGCTACTTCAAAAATCGCCCGGCGGCGCTACGTCCGCACGGGCCTGCGGATTTTCCAGGCCGGGTAGGCGTCGCGCCACCCGGCAAGGCCATTACTCAGCCGTCAGCAGATTGGCGATAGTACGTACGCCAAGCCCCGTCGCGCCCGCCGACCACTGCTCAACGGCAGATTTGCGGTAGGTTGCCGAACAGTCGATATGCAGCCAGCCCTGGTGGTAGTTTTCCACGAAGTGGGACAGGAAGCCCGCCGCGGTGCTGGCGCCGGCCGGATAGGCGGCGCTGCCGGTATTGTTCAGTTCCGCGAAATTAGACGGCAGCTGATGACGGTGGAATTCGGCCAGCGGCAGACGCCAGAACGCTTCATTTTCCGCCTGGGCGCTCGCCAGCAGGCGATTCGCCAGCGCATCGTCAAAGCTGAACAGCGCGTGGTAGTCGTTGCCGAGCGCGGTTTTCGCCGCGCCGGTCAGGGTGGCGGCATCGATGATCAGCTCCGGCTTCTGCGCCGAAGCGTCAATCAGGCCATCCGCCAGCACCAGACGACCTTCGGCGTCGGTGTTCATGACTTCGACGGTTTTGCCGTTGCGATAATGAATAATATCGCCCAGTTTGAAAGCGTTACCGCTGATCAGGTTGTCGGCGCAGCACAGATAGAGCTTCACGCGCTTGTTCAGCCCGCGGGTAATAGCGAAGGCCAGGGCGCCGGTGATAGTCGCCGCGCCGCCCATATCGGATTTCATTGAATCCATAAAGGCGCTCTGTTTGATACTGTAGCCGCCGGAATCAAAGGTGATGCCTTTACCTACCAGACAGGCGTATACCGGGGCTTCTTTATCGCCGGTCGGGTTATAGTCCAGCGCCAGCAAAACCGGCGGACGCTCGGAGCCGCGGCCCACCGTGTGCAGGCCGAGATAGCCCTGCTCACGCAGATCTTCGCCTTTGGTGATGCGATAGCTCATCTTCTCGCCCGCCACGCTGCACAGCAGGTCGACGGCGCGCTGCGCCAGCTGTTCCGGGCCCAGCTCTTCCGCCGGCGCATTGATGGTGTCGCGCACCCAGTCAATAATGGTCAGACGGTTATCCAGCTCGCTTTTCTGCGCATCGTCCAGCGTCGGCCATTCAACTTTACGAGTGCCTTTCGGGCCTTTATAACCCGCCCAGAACGCCCACGCGCGGTCGGTGTTCCAGCCTTCGCCGCTTAACGCGACATGTTTGATTCCCATGCCGTCAATTTTACGCGCCGCGCGCTGAATCAAGCCCAGATCGTCTTTGCCGTTGAGATGCAGGGCGATGCCGTCATGATTAATGCTGTAAGACGCCTTTTCTCCCCAGCGCGCATCGGCTGGCTGAGTGGAAAGCGTAATCTTCATGGCTTCGGTCATTATCATTATCCTTCTTAGCAAACGGGCCACCGTATGGCAGCCCGTAACGTTCTCTCGCTCAATGATTCATCCGACTTTATACCGCCGCATAAATCATGATGCGAAAATTATTCGGCTTCGTCTAACCAGACTAACAGAATCGCCTCGAGAATTTTTTCATTGGATGCGTTCGGGTCATCATCAAACTCTTCCAGATCGCAAATCCACTGATGCATGTCGGTAAAGCGAACGGTTTTTGGGTCGAGGTCAGGGTAAGCGTCATACAGCGCTTCGCCGATTTCACGACTGTCGGTCCATTTCAGTGCCATATTAGTGCTCGCGTGCGTGGTTGATGGTGTAACGCGGGATCTCAACGACCAGATCTTCGTCGGTGACGCGCGCCTGGCAGCTCAGGCGGCTGTCAGGCTCCAGTCCCCAGGCTTTATCCAGCATATCGTCTTCATCTTCGGTACTTTCCGCAAGCGAGTCAAAGCCTTCACGCACGATGCAGTGGCAGGTGGTGCAGGCACAGGATTTTTCGCAGGCGTGTTCAATCTCGATGCCGCTACGCAGCGCCGCATCCAGAATAGTTTCACCGGTCTCAGCTTCCACAACGATGCCATCCGGACACAGGTCCTGGTGGGGCAGAAATACAATTTTTGGCATTTTAAACCTCGTCCACGGATTGGCCTTTCAGCGCGATACGGACCGACTGATCCATACGGCGGGCGGCGAATTCCTGGGTTTGTGTGTCGATATTTTTAATCGCTTCTTTAATGGCGTCGGCGTCGTCGCCTGCCGCGGCGGCGCGTACCTGCTCCGCAGCGGCATCGATAGCCTGACGCTCCGCGGCGCTTAACAGCGCGGCGTCGGCGGCCAGCGCGCTTGTCAGGCTCTCCAGGACGCGTGCGGCTTCCACTTTCTGTTCAGCCAGCATGCGCGCCTGAATATCCTGTTCGGCGTAGCTCATCGAATCTTTAATCATGGTGGCGATTTCGCCATCGGTCAGACCGTAAGACGGTTTCACCTGAATAGAGGCTTCCACGCCGGTCGACTTTTCCATCGCCGTGACGCTCAGCAGGCCATCGGCGTCCACCTGGAAGGTGACGCGAATATGCGCCCCGCCCGCCGGCAGCGCCGGGATACCGCGCAGCGCAAAGCGCGCCAGGGAGCGGCAATCCTGCACCAGCTCACGCTCGCCCTGCATCACATGAATGGACATCGCCGTTTGGCCATCTTTGAAGGTGGTGAACTCCTGGGCGCGGGCCACCGGAATGGTGGTATTACGCGGGATCACTTTCTCCACCAGGCCGCCCATGGTTTCCAGCCCTAACGACAGCGGGATAACGTCGAGCAGCAACAGTTCGCTGTCAGGCTTGTTGCCGACCAGAATATCGGCCTGGATCGCCGCGCCAATGGCGACGACTTTGTCAGGGTCGATGGAGGTCAGCGGGGTGCGACCGAAGAATTCGCCGACGCGCTCGCGCACCAGCGGCACGCGGGTGGAACCGCCGACCATCACCACTTCCAGCACCTCTTGCGCCTCAACGCCAGCGTCTTTCAGCGCCCGGCGGCAGGCCATTAACGTGCGTTTTACCAGCGGGGCGATCAGATCGTTAAACTGGCTGCGAGTGATATCGCCCTGCCAGCCGCCGACCTCAACGTGCGCCACCTCGGCATCGCTAAGGGCGATTTTCGCCGCGATGGCGGCATCCAGCAGCTCACGCTGCAGGCGGTTGTCGCTACGGTCGCTGAAGCCCGCCTGCTCGCGCAGGTAGTCCGCCAGCAGATGATCGAAATCATCGCCGCCGAGGGCCGAGTCGCCGCCGGTGGCCAGCACTTCAAACACCCCGCGGCTTAAGCGCAGAATAGAAATATCAAAGGTGCCGCCGCCGAGATCGTAGACCGCAATCACCCCTTCCTGGCCGGAATCAAGGCCATAGGCGATAGCCGCCGCGGTCGGTTCATTAAGCAGTCGCAGCACGTGCAGACCCGCCAGACGCGCCGCGTCTTTGGTCCCCTGACGCTGGGCGTCATCAAAGTAAGCGGGGACGGTGATGACCACGCCGTCGAGCTCGCCGGCCAGCGCTTCAGTGGCCCGGGCGGCCAGCGCTTTCAGGATATCGGCGGAGACGCGAATCGGGTTCAGCAGGCCGCCGGCGGTCTGGATCATCGGCAGGCCGTTTTCACTGGCCTGCAGCTGATACGGCAGATGCGGATAGCGGTGTTGGATATCGGCGAGGGAGCGCCCCATCATCCGTTTCACGGAGCTGATGGTATTGGCGGGATCCTGGGCGGCGTTCACCCGGGCGTCATAGCCGACGGTCAGCCCCGATGCGTGGTAATTCACCACCGACGGCAGCAGATAGCGGCCTTGATGATCGGGCAGAGTCTCGGCCTGGCCGCTACGCACGGTAGCCACCAGAGAATTGGTGGTGCCCAGGTCGATACCGGCCGCCAGACGACGCTGGTGCGGCGCGGCGCTCAGGCCGGGCTCACTAATTTGTAATAAGGCCATAATTGCTTCCGAAAATTAAAAATCGAGCAGTTTTTCTTCGAGTTCTTCAGCACTGCTGCGCAGTTTATCGAGGAAACGGAGCTTACGAACCGTGTCCGCCGCCGCCTCCCAGCTCTCATTATGCAATTGGTCAACCATCAGCTGATGGCGGGTATCAAACAGCGCTTTCACTCGTTTGATAAAGCCTTCCAGCCGCGCTTCGTCTTTCGCCTGGCCGATCTCATCCAGCTCTTCGCGCAGTTCCAGCTGTTCCATCAGGAACGCGGTATCGCGAACGGTATGCTGCTCGCTGGCCAGATCGAAGCCATGCAGCGAGAGGAGGTATTCTGCGCGGGTCAGGGGATGGCGCAGCGTCTGCCAGGCCTGGTTAATGGTGGCGGAATACTGAACCGCCGCAAGCTGTTCCGCAGCGGGCGCGCTGGCAAATTTATCCGGATGGTACTGGCGCTGCAGATCCTGATACCGGACAGCCAGTTGTTCAAGCGAGAGGGTATAGCTGGCTGGTAACCCGAAGAGGGTGAAATAGTCCATAGTAACCTCAGGGTCATGCATCTAAACGAAAACCCCACGCGCGGCGTGACCGCGGTGGGGTTGGGGAGTACCGATTATACGTTAAAGCTTTCGCCGCAGCCGCACTCATCTTTGACGTTAGGGTTAGTGAACTTGAACCCTTCGTTAAGGCCTTCTTTGACGAAGTCCAGCTGCGTGCCGTCGAGGAATTGCAGACTTTTGCCGTCGATCACGACCTTCACGCCTTTGTCTTCAAACACGGTGTCTTCAGCCGCCGGCTCGTCAACAAACTCCAGTACATAGGCCATACCTGAGCAGCCGGAGGTTCTCACGCCCAGGCGCAGGCCAAACCCTTTTCCGCGGTTTGCCAGGAAGGCATTGACTCGCGCTGCTGCACTGTCGCTAAGAGTAATCGACATAACAAAACCTCAACTAATTATTTTGCTTCACGTTTGCTTTTGTAATCCGCAATCGCGGCTTTAATCGCGTCTTCCGCCAGAATAGAGCAGTGAATTTTCACCGGCGGCAGCTCCAGTTCATCGGCGATATCGGTGTTTTTGATCGCCTGCGCTTCGTCCAGGGATTTACCCTTCACCCACTCGGTGACCAGAGAGCTGGAAGCGATAGCGGAACCGCAGCCGTAGGTCTTGAAGCGCGCGTCTTCAATGATACCTTCATTGTTGACTTTAATCTGCAACTTCATCACGTCGCCGCAGGCCGGCGCGCCGACCATGCCGCTGCCGACGTTCTCGTCGCTGTTGTCAAAAGAGCCGACGTTGCGCGGGTTCTCGTAATGATCGATAACTTTTTCGCTGTAAGCCATGATGAATTCTCCTTATTGGTGCCGAATTAGTGATGTGACCATTCAATACTGTTCAGATCCACGCCCTGTTTGAACATTTCCCACAGTGGAGAAAGCTCGCGCAGACGGCCAATGGATTTACGAATCAGGTTGATGGCGTAGTCAATCTCTTCTTCGGTAGTGAAACGACCTAAAGAGAAACGAATAGAACTGTGCGCCAGTTCATCAGTCATGCCTAACGCGCGCAGCACGTAGGATGGCTCAAGGCTCGCGGAAGTACAGGCTGAACCGGAGGAAACCGCCAGGTCTTTCAGCGCCATAATCAGCGACTCGCCTTCAACATAGTTGAAGCTGACGTTTAGAATGTTCGGCGCGCCCTGCTCGAGGTCGCCGTTGAGGTACACTTCTTCCATATCCTTCACGCCGTTCCACAGACGGTTGCGCAGCGTGCGCAGACGCGCCATCTCGCTTTCCATCTCTTCTTTGGCGATACGGTAAGCTTCACCCATGCCGACGATCTGGTGAACAGGCAGAGTACCGGAACGCATACCGCGCTCGTGGCCGCCGCCGTGGATTTGCGCTTCGATACGAATACGCGGCTTACGACGCACGTACAGCGCGCCGATGCCTTTCGGACCGTAGATTTTGTGACCGGAGAAGGACATCAGGTCAACTTTCAGCTGGCTCAGATCGATAGGCAGCTTGCCCACGCTCTGGGTGGCGTCTACGTGGTAAATGATACCGCGGGCGCGACACATCTCGCCGATGGTAGCGATATCCTGCACCACGCCGATTTCGTTATTCACATGCATGATGGAAACCAGGATGGTGTCGTCACGCATCGCCGCTTCCAGCTCTTTCAGATCGATAATCCCGTTGCTCTGCGGCGCCAGGTAGGTCACTTCGAAACCTTCGCGCTCCAGCTGACGGCAGGTATCCAGAACCGCTTTATGCTCGGTTTTGCTGGTGATGATGTGCTTGCCTTTTTTCTGATAAAAGTTGGCTGCACCCTTGATCGCCAGGTTGTCGGATTCAGTCGCACCAGAGGTAAAGACGATTTCGCGCGGGTCGGCACCGACCAGCTCGGCAATCTGATTGCGGGCGATATCAACCGCCTCTTCAGCCTGCCAGCCAAAACGGTGGGAACGGGAGGCCGGGTTACCAAAGGTCCCGTCCATGGTAAGGAACTGCATCATTTTCTCGGCAACACGCGGGTCCACCGGCGTGGTTGCGGAGTAATCGAGGTAAATCGGTAATTTCATTGCTCTTAAACTCCGTACATCACTCAATGCAAGGAATCAGGCAACCGGCTTGATGTACGACCGAGTACACGGAATGTCGGAGCATCCCGGCCTGATTCTGAAAGCTCTTTATAATCGTTGTCCCGCCGTTTCGCGCTGCCTCGCCCTGTCAGCCGCAGCCCGAAACGGGACGGGTCACTCAGGCGCGCAGTTTAACGTCGATCGCGTCCTGGGTGCGCGCATTGCGCTGGGTTTCGTGCTGATGCTGACGACCGGAAACATCGAGGATCTCCTGGTTATTCACCAGTTCCCCGAGGGTGATATTGTTCAGGAAGCCGGTCAGGCGTTCGCTCAGATCGCGCCACAGCGCGTGAGTCAGGCATTTATCGCCGCCCTGACAGCCGCCCTTGCCCTGGCAACGGGTGGCGTCAACGGATTCGTCCACGGCGCTAATGACTTCGCCGACGGCGATACTGCCGGCATCTTTACCTAACAGATAACCGCCGCCTGGGCCACGAACGCTGGAAACCAGGCCATTTTTACGCAGGCGAGAGAACAGCTGTTCCAGATAGGAAAGCGAAATTCCCTGACGCTCTGAAATATCTGCCAACGGCACCGGGCCCGTTTCAGAGTTGAGCGCAACGTCAAGCATCGCGGTCACGGCATAACGCCCTTTAGATGTCAGTCTCATGTCTTACTTAACCTCAAACTCGCCCCTGGCCGGGCTTTTTATTAATATGGGTATTGCATAGCAGGGCCAAGTCTGACATTCCCGAGTAATTTGGTCAACTATTTACTTGACTGTTTTAGTCAGGTATTTGGCTTTCCGTGCCGTTTTCCTTCCGCGTTGCCGGGCGCCCTCACCCCGGCCCTCTCCCACCAGGAGATAGCAAGGCCCGCGTGATTTGCATGCCGGATAAGCGCAGCGCCATCCGGCATCAACGCGGTTACTTGCCTTTATTCTGCTGGTCAATCGAGGCCAGCATGCCGCGCAGGATGTTCAGCTCCTGGCTTTCCGGGCGCGCACGAGTGAACAGACGACGCAGTTTGTTCATCACCTGCCCCGGATGATTCGGGCGAATAAAGCCCGTCGCCAGCAGCGTCTGCTCAAGATGACCGTAGAAACGCTCCAGGTCATCCACCAGCGGGTACGGCGCTTCTTCGTGCTCAACCGCCGGCTGCGCTTGCTCCTGCGCCGCCAGCCAGGCCATCCGCACTTCGTAGGCGATAACCTGCACCGCCATCGCCAGGTTCAGCGAGCTGTACTCCGGGTTGGCGGCGATGGCCACATGGTAGTGACACTTCTGCAGTTCGTCGTTGGTCAGGCCAACGCGCTCGCGGCCAAACACCAGCGCCACCGGCGCATGCTGGCCTTCGGCGATGCTTTTCAGGCCGCATTCGCGGGGATCGAGCATCGGCCACGGCAGCGTGCGGGAGCGCGCGCTGGTGCCAACCACCAGACTACAGCCCGCCAGCGCTTCATCAAGGGTATCGACGATCTGCGCGTTGCCAATGACGTCGCTGGCGCCCGCGGCCAGCGCAATGGCCTGGGAATCAGGTTTCACCAGCGGATTGACCAGCCACAGGTTGGTTAAGCCCATGGTTTTCATCGCGCGGGCAACGGAGCCCATATTGCCGGTGTGGGAGGTTTCTACCAGTACGATTCGAATATTTTGCAGCATTATGGTTCTTCGGCTAAAGATTATTCGGGCATGCTACCATAAAACGGAGACATAAGCAGAATTCGCTGTTATTATATGCGCCGTTTTTTCCCGTTCTTTAACATCCAGTGAGAGAGACCGATGCATCCGATGCTGAACATCGCCGTGCGCGCCGCGCGCAAGGCGGGTAATTTAATTGCCAAACACTACGAAACGCCAGACACCGTAGAAACCAGCCAGAAAGGCAGCAATGATTTTGTGACCAACGTCGATAAAGCCGCCGAAGCGATTATTATCGAAACCATTCGCAAATCTTACCCGCAGCACACCATTATCACCGAAGAAAGCGGTGAACACGCTGGTGAAGAGCAGGATGTTCAATGGGTTATCGATCCACTGGATGGCACCACCAACTTCGTTAAACGTCTGCCGCACTTCTCTGTTTCCATCGCCGTACGCATCAAAGGCCGTACTGAAGTCGCGGTGGTTTACGATCCGATGCGTAACGAACTGTTCACCGCGACCCGCGGCCAGGGCGCGCAGCTGAACGGCTACCGTCTGCGCGGCAGCAACGCTCGCGACCTCGACGGCACCATCATCGCGACCGGTTTCCCGTTCAAGGCGAAGCAGCACGCCACCACTTACATGAATATTCTCGGCAACATGTTCACCGAATGCGCCGATTTCCGCCGCACCGGCTCCGCCGCGCTGGATCTGGCCTACGTTGCCGCCGGCCGCGTTGACGGTTACTTTGAAATTGCCCTGAAACCATGGGATTTCGCCGCAGGCGAGCTGATCGCCCGTGAAGCAGGCGCTATCGTTTGCGACTTCACCGGCGGTCATAACTATATGCTGACGGGCAACATCGTTGCCGGTAACCCGCGTGTGGTGAAAGCGATGCTGGCGAATATGCGCGAGCAGCTGAGCGACGCGCTGAAGCGTTAATCTCTTGCAGATGTAAAAAGGAAGCCGCGGCTTCCTTTTTTTATGTTCTAAAACGGCCGCAAACCGCCGCCTGGCGCGATCGCGCTACTCCACATCACGACAGCGGCCACCAGCAGCGCCACGCCGCCGGCCAGCGCCAGCGTCAGCCAGCCCACCTGGCGCCACAGCGGCGGCGCCTGATGCCGACCCAGCTTCACCGCCAGTTGGCGAAAACTGTGCACCAGCAGCGCCAGCGCCGTGATAGTCAATGAGGTCCCTGCCGCCATCGCCAGCGCCGCCGCCATCCCCCAGTTGAACACCCCGATCACCTTGCTGAACAGCAGGACCATGATCGCCCCCGAGCAGGGACGCATGCCCATCGACAGGACAATCACGGTGCGAGCCCGCCAGTCGTCGCCGGCCTGCAGCTGCTCCGGGGCCGGGAGATGCTGATGCCCACAGCCGCAGTGTTCGTTATGAACATGATGCGGGGTAAACGCGGTAAACGTTGGCCGGCTCAGCAGCAGACGCAGCTTTTTCAGCGCCCTCAAGCAGAGCAGCAGACCTAACGCGCCCACCAGCAAATAGCTCCCCTTCTCGAGCCAGAAACTACTGAGATGCAGCTGGCGCGCCGGCAGCTGCAGCAGCGCCAGCACCACTACCACCAGCGCGATAGCCACCAGCCCCTGCAATAAAGAGGCGGCCAGCGTCAGGTTAATACTCGATTTCAACTTCGAGGGATGGGTGGCAAGCCAGGTGGTAATGACAATTTTGCCGTGGCCGGGCCCTAAGGCATGGAGCACCCCGTAAACGAAGCTGAACCCAAGCAGCGACAGCCCCGCCGCCGCCGGGTTCTCCGCCACCGCCTGCAGCAGGCGGCTGAGCTCCAGATTGAGCGCGCGCTGCCAGACCGCGCTCTGCATCAGCACCTGCGGCCAGGCCTGCCACAGCCAGAAGCCGCCCGTGACGCTCACGGCCAGCAGTAGCGCCAACGGCCACAGCGCTTTCCAGCGCGACGCGCGCGTGCGCGGGGTAAAAATTACTGACATGTCAGGGTCACCTTCTGGGCAAAATAGCTGCCCAGCGCCATATCCTCCGGCGGCGCATCCGCTTTATCCAGCGACTGGGCGTATGAGAGCATTTTGTCATTCGGTTTTGGCGTCATTACCGTTGCCTTACAGTCGGCCTGCAGCGCTGCGGGCAGGGAAAAATCGCTATCTTTGTCATAAAACATGTCGACATAGTAGGTCGGGTCGAAAGTGGAAAAGGTAAATGTCTGTCCGGCAACGGGTTGCGGCGTCGCCAGCGGCAGGGTGAAGGTTAGTACCGCCTGCAGGCCGTCGCGCTCAAGACCGTAGCCGTCGGGGCGATTTTCAAATTTCACCCGCTGGCCGTTGTGCCACAGCTCGCTGAAATAGTGCTGGCCGAGCACGTTGGCCATCACCTCCGCCGCCAGTTTTTTCCATACTTCGCTGCCTGGTTTAGCGTTTCCGGCGTCGTAGAGCAGATCCGATGAGGTAATTTCATCCATCGTCCAGCGCATTTTAAACCCGCTCAGCAAGCCCTCTTTGACCACCGGCTCGCTCTGCAAACTGATGAAGCTATGCGGATGCGCGGCGGCTGTCCATGATAAAACCATGAAAAACGCCGCGCTGGTGCATTGTTTCACTCTGTTCATCTGTTCCTCACGTGAAAAATTCTGTGAACTTCGCCAGCAATCCTGAGCTAAAGCGGGCGCACTTCCCTGCCCCCGCCGCTGTCATTGTCTATTCTTAGCGGAAACCCTAACTGGAACTTACCAGATGATGACCGTCATTGAACCACCATCTGCGCTTTCCAGTCCACAGCGCCGTAGCCAGGTGCTCCTGATGTTTTATCTGCCCGGACAGTCGGTAACGACTGAACGGCTTGGCAGAATCAACCTCGTTGATGAGACCACGGCCCGGCAGGATATTGAGGAGACCGGACGCGAAATTCAGCGTTACCACCGCCTGACCCTTCGGTCACAGGTGGACGGCAGCTATCGGATTGAAGGCGCCGCGCTCGACCAACGTTTATGCCTGCTGCATGCGCTGCGGCGGGGCCTGCGCCTGTGCCCGCAGTTCGTTAACCATCATTTTACCCCGGCGCTGAAAACGCAGCTTAAACAGGAAGGCATCGCCCGTACCCTGTACGATGATACTAACCTGCAGGCGCTGGTGAACCGCTGCGCGCGAGCGCTCAATCGCCAGTTCGACTGCCGGGACGTTCAGTTTCTGCGCCTGTACCTGCAGTACTGTCTGCTTGAGCATCACCGGGGATATTCACCCGACTTCAATGATGAACAGCAACGCTGGGCGCAGACCGCCGCCGAGTTCACGCTGGCGCAGGAGATTGTCCGCCACTGGCAGCGTCGGGTCGGCGCGACGCCGCATGTCGGAGAGCCTTTTTTCCTCTCGCTGCTGTTTATGATGCTCAAAACCCCCGATCCGCTTCGCGATGGTCACCCGCAGGATCGACGCCTGCGGCTGGCTATTTCCGGCCTGATCCACCGCTTCCAGATGCTCGCCGGCAGGTCGTTCAGTGACGAGCAGGGGCTGAGCGATCAGCTTTATATTCACTTGTCGCAGGCGTTGATCCGCAGCGTGTTTGCTATCGGCATCGATAACACGCTCACAGAGGAAGTGAGCCGGCTCTATCCTCGCTTACTGCGCACCACCCAGGCGGCATTGAGCGAATTCGAGGAGGCCTGGCACGTCCGTTTTAATGAGGAAGAGACCGGCTTAATCGCGGTGATCTTTGGCGCCTGGCTGATGCAGAAAAGCGACCTGCATGAGAAGCAGGTCCTGCTGCTGACCGATGATAATCCGGATATGGAGGCGGCCCTGGAGCAGCAGTTGCGCGAACTGACGCTGCTGCCGCTGAACATCAAATACCAGAGCGTAGAGCGCTTTCAGAAAGAGGGGGCGCCCAAAGGGGTGACGCTTATCGTCACCCCCTATGCGACGGCGCTGCCGCTGTTTTCACCGCCGCTGATCCACGCGGAGAACTGCTTCACTGAACGCCAGCAGCAGCATATCTGCGCGATGCTCGAAGACTAGGCCGCCACCGTTTTTGGCCGGATAGCCAGCGCCGGGATGGTCAGCAGCGCCATCACCCAGAACACGCCCTGGTGCAGGTGCTGGTAGAGGAAGCCGGCGAAGACGGTCATGATGGCAATACTGCCGCCCATCGCCACCGCGGAGTAGACGGCCTGCAGGCGGATCACTTCGCTGCCCTGGCGGGCGGCGATATAGCGCATCGCCGCCAGATGACACACCGTAAAGGTGCCGCAGTGAAGGATCTGCGCGAGGATAAGCCCCGGCAGCGCCGTGGTCCAGCCCATCAGCGTCCAGCGGACCAGCCCGCACAGGGCAGAGAGCAGCAGCAGATCCCGCGCGCTGAAGCGGCGGAACACCTTTTTACTCAGCGCGAAGATCACCACTTCCGCCACCACGCCTAGCGACCACAAATAGCCCACCGCCGAGGCCGAATAGCCTGCCTGCTGCCAGTAAATGGCGCTAAAGCCGTAGTAGGCGGCGTGCGCCCCCTGCAGCAGGCAAACGCAGGCGAGAAAGCGCCAGCTCTGGCGCACCAGCGTCAGCCAGGCCGCCAGCCCGGCCCCCTGCTGCTGGCGCGACGCCCCCTCGGGCATCACCGACGGTTTCAGCAGCATGCCGAGCAGCATCGAGGCGACGCCCAGGCTGAGCATCAGCAGGATCGCCCGGTAATCAAACAGGCTCACCAGCTTGCCGGTCAGCGCCGATCCAATCACAAAGGCGATGGAGCCCCATAGCCGCACCCGGCCATAGTCCATGGTGATTTGCTTTTGCCAGGTATTGGCCAGGGCATCCGTCAGCGGCACCAGCGGCGAAAAGAACAGGTTGAAGCCCACAATGATCGCCAGCAGCCATGCGACGTGGCTGCCGGCCCAGAAGGCCAGCGCGAAGAGCAAGGTTAACAGCGCCAGCACGCGCAGCGCGGCGATCAGCCGGGAGGGGTCGCTCACCCGCGGGGCGATCAGCAGGCTGCCGAGAAAACGGGCTACCAGACCGGCGCCGAGCAAGATGCCGATGGTTTCCGGGGTCAGTCCGTTGCCGGCCAGCCAGACGCTCCAGAAGGGCAGAAAAATACCGTAGCTAAAAAAGTAGGTGAAGTAACTGAGCGCCAGCCAGCGCGTGGAGTGCAAGACCATGATTTCCTCCCGAATGGTGGCGACAGTCTGGCGATAAACCCCGGCGGACGCAAGTCAGGCAGAAAGCGGAAAAAGGCGGTTTATTCACCATGGTGCCTCGTTCTCCGGGCGACGCCCCTGGCGGAAAAGATGGCATTCCGGCGGATACCGCGGCTGAAACGCAGTGCCCGAGGCGTTGGAGGTAGCCATGGCGTAGGATGACAGGCCAGACAGGCTGACAGACATAACCCTGAAAGTTTGCGTTAAAATCGTGAAGTTCATCACAGCTCACGACCGACGTTCAGGCGCCGCCGCCCGTCAGCGGTCCGCTACAGACAGGAGATTATCCTGCAGCCGCATGCTCTCTGGCCGTGGCGATAAAATCGGCCAGCGCCGGCTTGATGGTGCCTTTTTTCCATGCCATCAGCAGCGCAATGGTCGGGGCATTGCCGGCGATAGGACGAAAAACCACCCGGCCAGTATTAAAATGATTCATATAACCGGGTATCAAAGTCACCCCGAGCCCCATCCCCACCAGATTCATGGTCACCAGAATATTGGTCGCCACCTGGACAATACGCGGCTGGCTTTTTTGCTGTTCGAACCACGCCTGGACGATCGGCGCCAGCGCCCCAGAGTACGCCGGGTCAGTGCTGACAAAATCAACACCGTCCAGCTGGCTGGCGCTCACCTTCTCTGCTTTCGCCAGCGGATGATCTACCGGCAGCACCACCACCAGCGGTTCGTGGAGCAACTCAAGATAGTCAATTTCCGGACTGTAGATCGGGTGGCGCATCAGTCCGATATCCAGTTCACCGCTGCGAATTTTATCTTCCTGCTCGGTGGTGATAAGACTGACCAGCTCAACCCGGGTATTCGGTTGTTTGCGGCGAAACAAGGGCAGAACGCCGGGCAGCAAATTGACTTCGGCCGACGGCACAAAACCAATCGCCAGGTGGTTATCGTGCTGGACGATTTTTCGCGCGCGCATTTTGGCACTCTCTGCCTGGTCGAGTATCGCCTTCGCATCCTGCAGAAAACACTCCCCCGCCGCCGTCAGCGTCACCTTGCGTTTGTCGCGCTCAAGCAACGACACGCCGACGCACTGTTCCAGATCGCGAATTTGACTGCTCAGCGAAGGCTGCGAGGTATGCAGTTTTTCTGCCGCGCGGGTGAAGTTTAGTTCCTGCGCCACCGCGACGAAATAGCGCAGGTGCCTCAATTCCATCAACCCCTCCTTGTTATCGATAAAACATCTCAGCTGGTAGAAATTAACTATTTCACACATTGATAACCCACAAGCAACATAAGGATGACACAAAAAAGAGAAGGTCAATACCTCTTACCCCACAGGATGAAAAAAATGACCATCAAAATGAAAACCGATGTCTACCAACTGGTCGACCCGCAAAACGGTCGCGTCACCCCACGGATCTATACCGACCCTGAGATCTATCAGCTTGAGCTGGAGCGGATCTTTGGCCGCTGCTGGCTGTTTCTGGCCCATGAAAGCCAGATCCCGCGGGCAGGGGATTTCTTTAACACGTACATGGGTGAAGATGCCGTGGTGGTGGTCCGCCAAAAGGACGGCAGCATTAAAGCCTTTTTAAATCAATGTCGTCACCGCGCGATGCGCGTGAGCTACGCCGACTGCGGCAATACCCGAGCCTTCACCTGCCCCTATCACGGCTGGTCTTATGGCATCGACGGCGAGCTGATCGACGTCCCGCTCGAGCCGCGCGCCTACCCGCAGGGGCTGTGCAAGTCCCACTGGGGGCTCAATGAAGTCCCGTGTGTGGAAAGTTACAAAGGCCTTATTTTCGCCAACTGGGATCCTACAGCCCCCACGCTGCGTGACTATCTGGGCGATATGGCCTGGTATCTTGACGGCGTCCTCGACCGTCGTGAAGGCGGGACCGAGATCGTTGGCGGCGTACAGAAGTGGACCATCGACTGCAACTGGAAATTCCCTGCCGAGCAGTTCGCCAGCGATCAGTATCACGCGCTGTTCAGCCACGCCTCGGCGGTGCAGGTGCTGGGCGCGAAAGATGATGGCAGTGAAAAGCGCCTGGGCGAAGGACAGACCGCCCGCCCGGTGTGGGAGACTGCCAAAGACGCGCTGCAGTTTGGTCAGGAGGGGCACGGCAGCGGCTTTTTCTTCACCGAACAGCCGGACGCTAACGTCTGGGTCGACGGCGAGGTCTCCCGCTATTACCGCGATACCTTTGCCGAAGCCGAGCAGCGGCTGGGCACCGTCCGCGCCCTGCGCCTCGCAGGTCACAATAACATCTTCCCGACCCTCTCGTGGCTAAACGGTACCGCCACGCTGCGCGTCTGGCACCCGCGAGGACCGGATCGGGTTGAGGTCTGGGCATTCTGTCTCACCGATAAAGCCGCCTCCGATGAGGTCAAAGCGGCGTTCGAAAACAGCGCCACGCGCGCCTTTGGTCCGGCTGGTTTCCTCGAGCAGGATGACTCGGAAAACTGGTGTGAAATTCAAAAACTGCTGAAAGGACACCGGGCGCGTCACACCAGCCTGTGCCTGGAGATGGGATTAGGCGAGGAAAAACGCCGCACAGACGGCATTCCGGGGATAACCAACTATATCTTTTCCGAAACTGCCGCCCGCGGTATGTACCAGCGCTGGGCCGATCTGTTAAGCAGCGAAACGTGGCAGGAAGTGCAGGAAAAAACCGCCGCTTACCAGCAGGAGGTGATGAAATGAGCGCCTTAGTCTCTGCTGAACTGCACTACCGCATCAGCCAGTTCCTCTACGAAGAGGCGCGTCTGCTGGACGACTGGCAGTTTCGCGACTGGCTGACGCAGCTGGACGACGAGATCCGCTACACCATGCGCACGACCGTCAACGCCCAGACCCGCGACCGTCGCAAAGGGGTCCAGCCGCCGACCACCTGGATCTTTAATGACAACAAAGACCAGCTTGAGCGCCGGATTGCTCGCCTGGAGACCGGCATGGCATGGGCAGAGGAGCCGCCATCCCGCACCCGCCATCTGATTAGCAACCTGCAGATCAGCGAAACCGGACAACCGGATCGCTTCGCCGTGCGCCTTAACTATCTGCTATATCGCGCGCAAAAGGAGCGTGACGAGACCTGCTACGTCGGCACGCGGAGGGACACCGTCCGCCGTCTGCCTGGCGGCGAGTGGCGCCTGACGGCACGAGAGATCGTGCTCGATCAGGCAGTGATCGCGTCCCACAACCTGAGCGTACTCTTCTGATGAATCGAATATTCGCCTGCTCCACCGTGGAGCTGCCGGAGGGGGAAGCCCTCCGCCTGGAGACCTCTCCCGTTATTGCCCTGTTCCATATTGGCGGAGCGTTTTATGCCGTTAACGATCGCTGCAGCCATGGCAACGCGTCGATGTCCGAAGGCTACCTGGAAGACGACGCGACGGTGGAATGTCCACTACACGCCGCCAGTTTCTGCCTGAAAACCGGCAAAGCGCTGTGTCTGCCCGCCACCGAGCCGCTGACCACCTATACCGTGCACGTGGAAGGCGGTGAGGTGTTTATTGATATTCCTGAGGAGGCCTGATGAGCGATTTACGCGATAACGTGGTGTTGATTACCGGCGGCGGTTCCGGCCTGGGTCTGGCGCTGATTGAGCGCTTTATTGACGAGGGGGCGAAGGTCGCGACCCTCGAACTGTCCGGCGCGAAAGTCGCCAGCCTGCGCCAGCGCTTTGGCGATCGGGTGCTGGCGGTGGAAGGCAGCGTAACCCGCTACGGTGATTATCAGCGCGCAGTGGATCAGATCCTCACCACCTTTGGCCGTCTGGACTGTTTTATCGGCAACGCCGGCATCTGGGATCATAACGCCTCCCTGATGGACACCCCGACGGAGGCGCTGGAGAATGGCTTCCATGAGCTGTTCAACGTCAACGTGCTGGGCTATCTGCTCGGCGCCAAGGCCTGCGCCCCGGCATTAATCGCCAGCGAAGGCAGCATTATTCTGACCCTCTCCAACGCGGCCTGGTATCCGGGCGGCGGCGGCCCGCTCTACACCGCCAGCAAACATGCGGCGACCGGCTTAATTCGCCAGCTGGCCTACGAGCTGGCGCCGAAGGTGCGGGTCAACGGCGTTGGCCCCTGCGGGATGGCGACCGATCTGCGCGGCCCGCAGGCGCTGGGGCAAAGCGACACCACGATAATGCACTCCCTGACGGCGGAGAAGATCGCCGCCATCCTGCCACTGCAGTTTTTCCCCGAACCGGTCGATTTCACCGGCCCGTACGTCATGCTGGCTTCCCGACGTAATAATCGGACGCTGAGCGGGGTGATGATTAATGCCGATGGCGGGCTGGGGATCCGCGGGATCCGCCATGTCGCCGCCGGACTAAACCTTTAAGGAGTGATGATGAGCGAACCGATGATTGCCATTATCGGCGGTGGACAGGCCGGGGCGATGGCCGCTGCGGCCCTCCGCCAGCAGGGTTACCAGGGTCCCCTGCACCTGTTTTCTGATGAACCCCATTTACCCTATGAGCGCCCGCCGCTGTCGAAAGCGATGCTGCTGGATGCAGATCCGCAGCGACAGCCGGTGCTCCCCGCCAGCTGGTGGCAGGACAACAACGTCCAGCTGCATCTCGGTGTGACGCTGCGCGATATCGATCGTCAGGCGCAGAGCCTGACGCTGGCAGACAATCGCGTCTTTCACTGGCGACAACTGCTGCTGGCGACCGGAGCCGCCGCCAGGCCGCTGCCGCTGCTCGACGCGCTGGGGGAACGTTGCCAGACCCTGCGACACGCCGGCGATGCTGCGCGTCTGCGCGCGGCGCTGCAGCCAGGGAGCGAGGTGGTTATCGTCGGCGCAGGCACCATCGGCCTGGAGTTGGCCGCCAGCGCAATTCAGCGCGGCTGTCGCGTCACGGTGGTGGAGCAGGCGTCGACGGTGATGGGTCGCAACGCCCCGCCGCCGGTCCGCGATTACCTGCTGGCCCGCCATCGCCAGGCCGGGGTACGGGTGCTGTTGAACAGCGCCATCGAACAGGCGAAACAGGGAACCCACCTCAACCTCACTTTACAGAGTGGCGAAACCCTGCGCGCCGGGACGGTCGTATATGGCATTGGCATCGTGGCTAACGATGCTCTCGCGCGCCGCGCCGGGCTGGAGACCGACAAAGGCATCGTCGTGGATGCCGACGGCAGGACCTCGGACCCGGCTATTTTTGCCGCCGGCGACGTCACGCTGACGCGGCAATCAGATGGTTCGCTGTCGCGCGTCGAGAGCTGGGAAAATGCCAATATCCAGGCGCAGATTGCCGCTGCGGCCATGCTTGGCAAACCACGCCCCGCCAGGGCGCCAGGCTGGTTCTGGACCGATCAGTACGAAGATAACCTGCAGTTTATTGGCGATATGCAGGGCGAAAAGTGGTGGTGTCGGGGAGCGCCCGCCGATCGCAAAGCGATCTGGTTCCAGCTGCGTGACGGCGTGTTAACCGGCGCGGTCACCCTCAATCACGGTCGCGAGATCCGCACGCTGCGCAAGCTCATCCAGAGTGGTCAAGCGGTGAACGCCGAAACGCTATGCGATGAAAGCGTCCCGTTAAAAACGCGGTAATTTCGCTGTTCAGCGGACCGGGGATGTTGCCAGAACTAACGTGGCGGGAAGCAAAAACGTGTATTACGTTTAAAGGACACTTCTCTCATAACGAGCTGATTATGAACACACTCCGCTATTTTGATTTTGGCGCATCCCGCTCTCTGCTACTGCTTATCGCCCGCATCGCCGTGGTAGTTCTGTTTATTCTTTTTGGCTACCCCAAACTGCTGGGCTTTGACGGTACGGTGCAGTACATGGCCGCCTCCGGCGCGCCGATGCCGACCCTGGCGGCGATTATCGCCGTCATTATGGAAGTGCCTGCCGCCATTTTAATTGTGCTGGGCTTTTTCACCCGCCCGCTGGCGGTCATCTTTATCTTCTACACCCTGGGCACCGCGGTGATTGGCCATCACTACTGGGATATGACTGGCGATGCGGTATTGCCGAACATGATTAACTTCTGGAAAAACGTCAGCATCGCCGGCGCTTTCCTGCTGCTGGCGGTAACCGGGCCCGGAGCGATTTCGCTCGACCGCCGCTAATCCCCAGACGCAAAAAAGGCCGCAAACGCGGCCTTTTTGATTTCAACGCTATCGCTTACGCATAAACCGGGAAGCGGGCGCAGATATCCAGGACTTTGCCTTTCACGCGCTCAATGACCGCGTCGTCATTGATATTGTCCAGCACATCACACATCCAGCCAGCCAGCTCTTTGACTTCCGCTTCTTTAAAGCCGCGGCGAGTCACCGCCGGAGAGCCGATACGGATACCGGAGGTTACGAACGGGCTCTTCGGATCGTTCGGCACGCTGTTTTTGTTGACGGTGATGTTGGCGCGGCCCAGGGCAGCGTCAGCTTCTTTACCGGTCAGGTTTTTATCCACCAGGTCCAGCAGGAACAGATGGTTCTCAGTACCGCCAGACACCACTTTGTAGCCGCGGTTCAGGAACACTTCCACCATTGCTTTGGCGTTTTTCGCAACCTGCTGCTGGTAAACTTTAAACTCTGGCTCCATCGCTTCTTTCAGCGCCACCGCTTTCGCTGCGATAACGTGCATCAGCGGGCCGCCCTGCGCGCTTGGGAATACCGCAGAGTTCAGTTTCTTGTACAGCTCTTCGCTACCGCCTTTCGCCAGGATCAGGCCGCCGCGCGGACCCGCCAGGGTTTTGTGGGTGGTGGTGGTCACGACGTGAGCATGCGGAACCGGGTTCGGATACACGCCAGCGGCAATCAGGCCTGCCACGTGCGCCATATCGACAAACAGGTATGCGCCGATGCTGTCAGCGATTTCACGCATTTTTGCCCAGTCAACGATACCGGAGTAAG
This sequence comes from Klebsiella sp. JB_Kp042, assembly GCF_040065275.1. NCBI lineage: Bacteria > Pseudomonadati > Pseudomonadota > Gammaproteobacteria > Enterobacterales > Enterobacteriaceae > Klebsiella > Klebsiella sp. JB_Kp042. The sequence goes on along the minus strand of NZ_JBEAJL010000100.1, from coordinate 41,049 downwards.
CGGAGAAACCACCGATGATCATCTTCGGTTTATGTTCCTGAGCCTGCTTCGCCATGTCGTCATAGTCAATTTTGCCGGACTCATCAATACCGTAAGGGATGATGTTGTACAGTTTGCCGGAGAAGTTAACCGGAGAGCCGTGAGTCAGGTGGCCGCCCTGCGCCAGGTTCATCCCCAGCACGGTATCGCCCGGCTGCAGCAGCGCGGTGTAGACGGCAAAGTTAGCCTGGGAGCCGGAGTGCGGCTGGACGTTAGCATAGTCAGCGCCGAACAGCTCTTTCGCGCGGTCGATAGCCAGCTGCTCAACCACGTCGACATATTCGCAGCCGCCGTAGTAACGCTTGCCCGGATATCCTTCAGCATATTTGTTGGTCAGCTGAGAGCCCTGCGCCTGCATCACGCGCGGACTGGTGTAGTTTTCGGAGGCGATCAGTTCGATGTGCTCTTCCTGACGTACTTTTTCCTGCTCCATAGCCTGCCACAGTTCGGCATCATAATCGGCAATGTTCATTTCACGCTTTAACATCCGCATCTCCTGACTCAGCTAACAATAAAATTTCGGCCTAAAAAGGCGGTCCGATTGGACAACGGCCCACAGTATAACCGAATCATTCTGTGATAACAGGTCTTGACAAAGGAATTTACGCAAACGTTTGGCTCCGCATGACACAAGGCTTTGAGCAATAACGCCTCTCTCAGTATCAACGGATTTCTTTTCAGGATTGTGATGCAAATTCTTCATGTTGTAACTGCAACGACGGAAAGTGTTAAAGAACCATTTACAACGCAGGGTTATTTCCTTAAGATGCATTTAAAATACATCATTAAGGTAACACACAAGGAAGCACGCTATGCTCGACGCTCAAACCATCGCTACGGTCAAAGCCACCATCCCCCTGCTGGTAGAGACTGGACCAAAATTAACCGCCCATTTCTACGATCGTATGTTTGCGCATAACCCGGAGCTCAAAGAGATCTTCAATATGAGCAACCAGCGCAACGGCGACCAGCGAGAAGCGTTGTTCAACGCCATTGCCGCCTATGCCAGCAATATCGATAACCTGCCCGCCCTGCTGCCGGCGGTGGAAAAAATCGCCCAGAAACACACCAGTTTCCAGATCAAACCGGAGCAGTACAACATCGTGGGCAGCCATCTGCTGGCGACCCTCGATGAAATGTTCAGCCCGGGTCAGGAAGTCCTTGATGCCTGGGGGAAAGCTTACGGCGTGCTGGCGAACGTCTTTATCGGCCGCGAAGCCGAGATCTATCAGCAAAACGCCAGTAAAACCGGCGGCTGGGAAGGGACCCGCGCGTTCCGCATCGTGAAGAAAACCCCGCGCAGCCAGCTTATCACCAGCTTTGAGCTCGAGCCGGTCGACGGCCAGCCGGTCGCCGATTACCAGCCTGGCCAGTATCTGGCCATCTGGCTGAAGCCGGAAGATTTCGAATATCAGGAAATTCGCCAGTACTCCCTGACCCGCAAAGCGGACGGCAAGGGCTACCGCATCGCGGTTAAACGCGAAGAAGGCGGCCAGGTTTCCAGCTGGCTGCATAACCATGCCAGCGAAGGCGATGTGGTCTATCTGGCGGCGCCGGCCGGGGACTTCTTCCTTAACGTTGAACCGCAGACGCCGGTCACTCTGCTCTCCGGCGGCGTCGGGCAAACGCCGATGCTGGCGATGCTGGATGCGCTGGCGAAGAGCCGCCATCAGGGTCAGGTGAACTGGTTCCATGCGGCGGAAAATGGCGAAGTCCATGCCTTTGCGGATGAAGTGCAGGCGCTCGGCGCGGCGCTGCCGGCGTTTACCGCTCACGTCTGGTATCGCAACCCGAGCGAGGCCGACCGTCAGGCAGGACGTTTTGATAGCGAAGGTTTGATGGATTTAGCGGCGGTGGCGGAAACCCTTCGCGACCCGCAGATGCAGTTCTATCTCTGCGGCCCGGTGGCCTTTATGCAGTATGCGGCGCAGCAGCTGGTGGCGCAGGGGGTGAATAAAGACAACATTCATTACGAATGCTTCGGGCCGCATAAGGTGCTGTAAGCCCCGACGACGCGGGGATTTGTAGGCCGGGTAAGCGCAGCGCCACCCGGCAATACTGCAGCGAGCGGCGAGCGTTAAATCGCCGCGTCGTCTTCTTCGCCGGTACGGATACGAATCACGCGCGCGACATCAAAGACAAAGATTTTACCGTCACCGATTTTGCCGGTCTGCGCGGTACGGATGATGGTATCCACACAGGTATCGACGATATCGTCGGTCACCACGATTTCAATTTTCACTTTCGGCAGAAAATCCACCATATACTCCGCGCCGCGGTAGAGTTCGGTGTGCCCTTTCTGGCGGCCAAAGCCTTTCACTTCCGTTACCGTCATCCCGGTGATGCCGACTTCGGCCAGCGCTTCACGCACGTCATCCAGTTTGAAAGGTTTAATAATCGCATCAATCTTTTTCATGGTGTTCCTGTCTTAGTCGCGTAACCGGTTGCTTACCGTATCATAACTTGCGCTATGTTGCGGAGCTACTCTTTAAAGTCGTTGGCGTCGAGCTCATGGCGCGACAGCAGCTTATAGAATTCAGTGCGGTTGCGTCCAGCCATCCGCGCGGCATGGGTGACGTTGCCCCTGGTAATCTGCAGCAGCTTGCGCAGGTAGTTCAGCTCAAACTGATTGCGCGCCTCCACGAAGGTCGGCAGGGCGGTGTTCTCGCCCTCCAGCGCCTGCTCCACCAGCGCATCGCCGATCACCGGCGACGAGGTCAGGGCCACGCACTGCTCTATCACGTTCACCAGCTGGCGCACATTGCCCGGCCAGTTGGCGGCCATCAGCCGCTTCATCGCATCGCTGGAAAACGCCCGTACGAACGGCTTATGGCGATCGGCGGACTGACGCAGCAGATGGTTGGCCAACAGCGGAATATCTTCCGTGCGTTCGGAGAGCGGCGGGATCTTCAGGTTAACCACATTGAGGCGATAGAACAGATCTTCGCGAAACTCGCCGCGGGCCATCGCCTTCGGCAGGTCGCGGTGGGTGGCGGAGATGATCCGCACGTTGATCTCGATATCGCGGTTGCTGCCGAGCGGGCGTACCTTACGCTCCTGCAGGACGCGCAGCAGCTTCACCTGCAGGGCGACCGGCATATCGCCAATCTCATCGAGAAACAGCGTACCGCCTTCGGCGGCCTGGAATAACCCTTCGCGGTTGCTGACCGCGCCGGTAAAGGCGCCCCGCGCATGGCCGAACAGTTCGGACTCGAGCAGCTGTTCCGGCAGCGCGCCGCAGTTAATCGCCACGAACGGCTTGTCATGACGCGGGCTGGCGTTGTGGATCGCCTGGGCGACTATCTCCTTCCCGGTCCCGCTCTGGCCGTTAATCAGCACGCTAACGTCGGATTGCGCCACCATCCCGGCCTGCTCGAGCAGGCGCAGCATCAGCGGGCTGCGGGTGACAATGGCCTGACGCCAGGCTTCGTCGGTGGCTGGCGAGCGCTGCTCCAGCGCCTCATCAATGGCTTGATACAAGGCGTCTTTATCAACCGGCTTAGTCAGGAAGCTGAAGACGCCCTGCTGGGTGGCCGCCACCGCGTCGGGGATCGAGCCATGGGCGGTGAGAATGATCACCGGCATGCCGGGCTGCCCCTTCTGGATCTCACTGAACAGCTGCAGACCGTCCATTTCATCCATCCGCAGATCGCTAATCACCAGATCCACCTTCTCACGCCCCAGCACGCGCAGCGCTTCCGGGCCGCTCTCGGCGGTGACCACGCTATAGCCTTCGCTGACCAAGCGCATGCCCAGCAGCTTCAGCAGCCCCGGATCGTCATCCACCAGCAGCAAACGCGCCGGTTTACGGATCGTCATGGATCACCTCCGGCACTTTTTCGCTGCCGAAATTGCCGCCCGGCTTGCGGCTGGAGAGCTGGCGTTCAATATCCGTCAGATTCTCCAGCTTACGGGTGGTCAGCTCCAGCTGTTCGCGCAGCGACTGCTCCTGCTGGCGCAACGTCTCCAGCTCGCTATCGCTGGACTGCTGAAGCTTCGCGTAGCGGGCTCGCTCCTCCACCAGCTGCAGCTGACGGGTCTGCCCGTCGCGCCAGAGCTGATACAGCGGGCGGACCTGAACGGCGATTTGCGGGCTGAAGGTGTCGAGACGCGCCACCAGCTCGCGGCGCTCGTCAGGGGTAATTTTGGCATCGGCAAGCAGAATGCCGCGGCGGAACGCGTCCTGCCAGCTGTCGTCGGTATGGCGTTTCGCCTCCGCTCGCGCCTGCGCCGGCGCGAGACGATCGGCGCAGTCAATGCCCCGCAGCCAGTAGAGGGGGTTTTTGTCGCTGGCATCGCTGCTGTGCGCCCAGATATCGGCGCAGTCCACCGCGACAAAATCGGCCACCTGATGCTGCGCCTGCCCGGGGGCGGCGGCACCTTCCGCACTATGCGGCGAGAAGCCGGCGGAACACCCCGCCAGCGTCAGACAAGCAATGCCTGAGAGCAGCCATCCGCTAAGGGAACGGCGCCAGGCCAGGAATTGGGACATAGTTCCCCGATATCGATTCATTAGTTGGATTAATCCGGCGCTGAGGGAAGCGTAATGCGAAAACAGACCTGCCCGGCGGGGGCGTCAACCAGACTGAGCTCCCCTTGCATCTGACGGACGCAGTCGCGGGCGATGCTTAACCCCAGCCCACTGCCTTTCACGGCCCCTTTACGCTGGTGACTCCCCTGGTAAAAAGGCTCAAAAATCATATTCTTTTCCGCGGCCGGGATTGGTTCGCCGCTGTTGGCGACATCAATACGCACCTGCTCTCCGTGCCGGTAGCTATGGATACGAATGTTACCGGATTCAGCGCCATAGTGCACCGCATTGGAGTAGAGATTATCCATTACGCTTATCAATAGCGCAGGCTCTGCCAGACAATGCCGCGCCCGCAGCGCCAGCTCGGTATGCATCAGTTTAGCCCGCGCGGGCAAACTGTGCGCCGCCACGACGTTTTCCACCAGCTCCACCAGGTCCACTTCTTCCCGGGCTACCGGGCCGTCGGCCTGTTTGCGGTTGTAGTCCAGCAGCTGTTCAATCAGCTTTTGCAGGTTGCGGCTGCTGCTGTCGAGGATCTCGACGATCTCCTGCTGCTCCGGCGTCAGCGGCCCGGCGACACGGTCGGCCAACAGCTCGGTGCCTTCACGCATACTGGCCAGCGGGGTTTTCAGCTCATGCGACAGATGGCGAAGAAACTGATGCCGCTGCGACTCCAGCCATGCCAGGCGCTCGCTGAGCCAGATAATGCGCTTGCCCACCGAGCGCAGCTCGCGCGGGCCGGTAAACAATGCCGCGTCGTCCAGCGATTTCCCAGCCCCCAGCTGGTTGATCATTCTTTCGATGCCTTTCACCGGGCCGATGATCATGCGGGTAAAAAGCAGCACCAGCGCCAGGCTCAGCAGAAACAGCACCAGCGCCTGCCAGCCGAAAAACTGGCCGCGCTCGGCAATCTCCTGCTGCAGCTGCTGGCCGCGGGAATAGACCACCGCCCGGGTCGCCTGGACCATGTCGCTGTTATTACTGGCGAACACTTCCAGTCTGGCGGCTGCCTGGGCGTCGGGGCCGCTGTTGTTACACTGCAGCTGTGCCAGATCGCTGACATCCTGGCGCAGCGCCTGCCAGAGCTTCTCGTCCGGCAGCACGCCGGCGTGCGCGTCCAGCATCTGGCTGTAGCGCTGCCGCTGGTTTTGATAGACGCGCGCCAGCGTCGGATCGTCCAGCACGCAGTACTGGCGATAGCTGCGCTCCATCTCCAGCGCGGCATTGATCATCGCCTCGCTGCGGCGGGCATCGACCAGCGTAGTGCGGTTGATATGCGCCGCCTGGGCGCTGAGGGCATTGAGGCTCTGCCAGGCCTGCCAGGCCAGCACCAGCAACGGCAGCAGGATCAGCACAAATGAGAGCGTCACCAGCTGACGCAGCGAACGGGGAAAAAGAGAGAGTCGCTTCAAGGGTGTGGTCTCAATCATTAGCTCTGGTCGATGCTAACTGAGGAGCGCGGCGGAGAAAAGCGATACCCGTCGCCACGGCGCCGCAGAAACAACAAAGCCAGGCGCAAGGCCTGGCTTTGTTGAGAAATGAGGCGGTGCCTTACTCGACGTTTCGCCCGATGTCTGATAAAGCCAGGCTGTTATCAGGAGTTGGACGGCAGGCACCTGTTTGTGCGTCATTCGAAGTTTATGTAGCGCGTCCCGAAGGGGCTGACATAAGAAGGTGAATGAGCCACTGGTTAATATTATGCATGAACTATGCCATCTTTCAAAACATTTTATTAACACGTTGATATATATGACTTTCACCATAAAATCCAACCATTCCAGCGCTGTATACTTTTTATCCATGATGTCGCCTATTAGCGACACTAAATATGCCCCAGTTTACTCATCATTTAAATCAATAACTTAAGTGTCTCCTTTTGACGACACTGCAATATGCCAGTTGTCGGTGATTCCCGACACCCTGGCGTGCCGGCCGTCACAGATAAAAAAAGCCCCCTGCCTGAGCAGGGGGCTGATACGTTCGCGTGGCACGCTTCGGGAAGATTAACCCAGCTGTTTACGCGCGTTGCGGAAGATACGCATCCACGGGCTGTCTTCGCCCCAGTTTTCCGGGTGCCAGGAGTTGCTTACGGTGCGGAAGACGCGTTCCGGGTGCGGCATCATGATGGTCGCGCGCCCGCTTTCGCTGGTCACCGCGGTGATACCGTTCGGGGAACCGTTCGGGTTCGCCGGATAGGTTTCGGTCACTTTGCCGAAGTTATCCACGAAGCGCAGCGCCACCAGACCTTTGCTCTCCAGCTGGGCCAGATGCGCGCTGTCGCGCACTTCCACCTGCCCTTCGCCGTGGGAGACCGCAATCGGCATCTGTGAGCCAACCATGCCTTCCAGCAGCAGAGACGGGCTTTGCGTCACTTCCACCAGGCTGAAGCGCGCTTCAAAGCGGTCAGACTGGTTGCGCACAAAGCGCGGCCACAGGTCGCTGCCCGGGATCAGCTCGCGCAGGTTGGACATCATCTGACAGCCGTTGCACACGCCGAGCGCCAGGGTCTGCGGACGATGGAAGAAGGTCGCGAACTCATCGCGCACGCGCTCGTTGAACAGAATCGACTTCGCCCAGCCTTCGCCTGCCCCCAGCACGTCGCCGTAGGAGAAGCCGCCGCAGGCCACCAGGGCATGGAAATCGCCCAGACCGGTGCGGCCCGCCAGCAGGTCGCTCATATGCACGTCGATGGCGTCAAAGCCGGCGCGATGGAAGGCTGCCGCCATTTCAACGTGAGAGTTCACCCCCTGCTCGCGCAGGACGGCCACTTTCGGACGCGCGCCGGTGGCAATGTACGGCGCGGCGACGTCGTCATTAATATCAAACGAGAGCTTCACATTAAGGCCCGGATCGGCGTCGTTGGCTTTCGCCTCGTGCTCCTGATCGGCGCAGGCCGGGTTGTCACGCAGACGCTGCATCTGCCAGGTGGTTTCCGCCCACCACATGCGCAGGGTGGTGCGGCTTTCGCTAAACACCGTCTGACCGCTGGCGGTCAGCACGAAGCGATCGCCCTCGACCGCTTTACCGAGGTAATGCACGCAGTCCGCCAGGCCGTTAACCGCCAGAATGGCTTCCACTGCCTCACGGTCTGCGGCGCGGACCTGAATCACCGCCCCCAGCTCTTCGTTGAACAGCGCCGCCAGACGGTCGTCGCCCAGCGCGGCGATATCCGCTTCCAGTCCACAGTGGCCGGTAAAGGCCATTTCCGCCAGAGTAACCAGCAGGCCGCCGTCGGAGCGGTCGTGGTAGGCCAGCAGTTTACGCTGCGCCACCAGGGCCTGCATCGCATCCCAGAAGCCTTTCAGCTGCGCGACATCGCGCACGTCAGCCGGCTTGTCGCCGAGCTGGCGATAGACCTGCGCCAACGCCGTCGCGCCCAGCGCGTTGTGCCCTTTACCGAGGTCGATCAGCAGCAGGGCGTTATCTTCCGTCGAGAGCTGCGGCGTGACGGTATGACGAACATCTTCGACACGGGCGAAGGCGGAGATCACCAGCGACAGCGGAGAGGTCATCTCACGCTGCTCGCTGCCTTCCTGCCAGCGGGTTTTCATCGACATTGAGTCTTTGCCGACCGGAATGGTCAGGCCCAGCGCCGGGCACAGCTCTTCGCCCACCGCTTTCACCGCCTCATACAGACCCGCGTCTTCGCCCGGGTGGCCGGCGGCGGCCATCCAGTTAGCCGACAGCTTCACGCGGTTCAGCTCGCCAATCTGCGTGGCGGCGATATTGGTCAGCGCTTCGCCAACCGCCAAACGGCCGGAGGCGGCGAAGTCCAGCAGAGCAACCGGGGCGCGCTCGCCCATCGCCATCGCTTCGCCGTAGTAGCTGTCGAGGCTGGCGGTGGTGACCGCGCAGTTGGCCACCGGGATCTGCCACGGGCCGACCATCTGGTCGCGGGCGACCATGCCGGTCACGGTGCGGTCGCCGATGGTCACGAGGAAGGTTTTCTCGGCCACCGTCGGCAGGTGCAGAACGCGATTAACCGCATCGGCGATGGTAATCGGTTGGCGATCCAGCGCGCTGCCCTGGGCTTTCAGGGTCTGCACGTCGCGGGTCATTTTCGGCGTTTTGCCAAGCAGGACGTCCAGCGGCAGATCGATCGGCTGATCGTTAAAGTGGCTGTCGCTCAGGCTCAGGTGCTGCTCGGCGGTGGCTTCGCCGATAACCGCATAAGGCGCGCGCTCGCGGCGGCACAGCTCGTCGAACAGCGGCAGTTGCTCCGGGGCGACCGCCAGGACATAACGTTCCTGCGATTCGTTACACCAGATCTCCAGCGGGCTCATGCCTGGCTCATCGCTCAGGATATCGCGCAGCTGGAATTTACCGCCGCGGCCGCCGTCGCTGACCAGCTCCGGCATGGCGTTGGAGAGACCGCCGGCGCCGACGTCGTGGATAAACAGGATCGGGTTGGCGTCGCCCAGCTGCCAGCAGCGGTCGATCACTTCCTGACAGCGACGCTCCATTTCCGGGTTGTCACGCTGGACGGAGGCGAAATCGAGGTCGGCATCCGACTGGCCGGAGGCCATGGAAGACGCCGCGCCGCCGCCGAGGCCGATGTTCATCGCCGGACCGCCCAGCACGATCAGCTTCGCGCCGACGGTAATCTCGCCCTTCTGCACGTGCTCGCCGCGGATGTTGCCGATACCGCCGGCCAGCATGATTGGTTTGTGGTAGCCGCGCAGCTCTTCACCGTTATGGCTGGTGACTTTCTCTTCATAGGTGCGGAAGTAGCCGTTCAGCGCCGGGCGACCAAATTCGTTGTTAAACGCCGCGCCGCCCAGCGGGCCTTCGGTCATGATGTCCAGGGCGGTGACGATGCGATCCGGCTTGCCGAAATCTTCTTCCCACGGCTGTTCGAAGCCCGGGATGCGCAGGTTGGAAACCGAGAAGCCCACCAGGCCCGCTTTCGGCTTCGCGCCGCGGCCGGTGGCGCCTTCATCGCGGATTTCGCCGCCGGAGCCGGTTGCCGCGCCCGGCCATGGGGAGATGGCCGTCGGGTGGTTATGGGTTTCCACCTTCATCAGAATGTGCGCCGGCTCCTGATGGAAGTCATAGCGTCCGGTCTGGTGGTCGGCAAAATAGCGCCCCACTTCAGCCCCTTCCATCACCGCGGCGTTGTCTTTATAGGCCGACAGGACGTAGTCCGGCGTTTTTTCGAAGGTGTTTTTGATCATTTTGAACAGCGACTTCGGCTGCTGTTCGCCGTCGATGATCCAGTCGGCGTTGAAAATTTTGTGACGACAGTGCTCTGAGTTCGCCTGGGCGAACATATACAGCTCGATATCGTTCGGATTGCGTCCCAGACGGGTAAAGGCGTCCTGCAGGTAGTCAATTTCGTCATCTGCCAGCGCCAGCCCCAAACGGAGGTTGGCGTCAATCAGCGCCTGACGCCCTTCGCCCAACAGGTCAACGCTGGTCACCGGCGTCGGCTGATGGTGTGCGAACAGCTTTTCGCCCGCTTCCAGCGCGTCGAAGACGCTCTCCATCATGCGGTCGTGCAGTTCCGCCGCCACCGCGGCCCACTGCGCTTCGGTCAGGGTCGAGGCTTCAACATAATACGCCACGCCGCGCTCCAGACGCACAACCTGAGCCAGGCCGCAGTTATGGGCGATATCGGTAGCTTTAGAAGACCAGGGAGAGATGGTGCCAGGGCGAGGGGTCACGAGCAGTAATTTACCGGTCGGGGTATGGCTGTTTAAGCTCGGGCCATACTTAAGCAGTCGCGCCAGGCGCTCGCGATCGTCAGCGCTCAGCGGGGCGTTCAGATCGGCAAAATGAATATACTCGGCATATATGGCGCTTACCGGAAGGTTGGCCGCCTGAAATCGTGCCAGCAGTTTATTAATACGGAATGCCGACAGTGCAGGTGAACCACGCAAAATTTCCATCATAAGTCTCTCGTCTTCGAAGCTTTCAGGGTGAGCCAGGGGGGAAACGGGCGTCATTATAGTGAATCCTGCGCCCCGACGAAACCGTTTGCGTAGAAATAAAATCATTGATGCTGTTTATCAATAAATGTGACGTCCATCGCGAATAAGTTGCCAACTGGCGCATTCTTAAGCAGAATGCCGCTCATTCGACGACAACCTTGCGTTTTTTCCGGACATCGCCTGCTGAGGAACCTGAAGCTGCAGAAGATTAACGCGCTGAAAAAATTAAAGATTAATTATCTGCTCATCGGCATTGTCACCCTTTTGCTGGCGGCTGCCCTGTGGCCGTCGATCCCCTGGTCCGGTAAACCGGAGAACCGGGTGGCGGGCATTATCGCTCGCGGCGAGCTACGCATCAGCACCATCAACTCGCCGATGACCTTCGCCACCATGAACAATAAAACCTTCGGCCTGGACTACGAACTGGCGAAGCAGTTTGCCGACTACCTCGGCGTGACGCTTAAGATAACCGTCCGCCAGAACATCAGCCAGCTGTTTGACGACCTCGACGACGGTCAGGCCGATATGCTGGCCGCCGGGCTGGTCTATAACCAGGAGCGGGTGAAAAACTACCAGGCCGGCCCTGGCTACTACTCCGTTTCCCAACAGCTGGTCTATCGCGTCGGCAATACCCGGCCGCGCAGCCTCGCGGCGCTGACCGCCGAGCAGCTCGCCATCGCCCCGGGTCACGTGGCGATCAACGACCTGCAGGTACTGAAAGCGGAGAAATACCCGGATCTTGCCTGGCGCGTGGACGAAAAGCGCGGCACCACCGCGCTGATGCAGGCGGTGATTGACGGCAAACTCGATTACACCATCGCCGACTCGGTGGCCGTCAGCCTGTTCCAGCGCGTCCATCCGGAGCTGGCGGTAGCCCTCGATATCACCGACGAACAGCCGGTCACCTGGTTCAGCGCCCGGGACGACGATAATTCGCTGTCGGCGGCGATGCTTGATTTCTTCAACAATATTAATGAAGACGGCACCCTGGCGCGCCTGGAAGAGAAGTACCTCGGCCACGGCAACGATTTCGATTATGTCGATACCCGCACCTTCCTGCGCGCGGTGGAAAACATTCTTCCGGAGGTGCAGCCGCTGTTTGAAAAGTACGCCCGCGAGATCGACTGGCGCCTGCTGGCCGCCATCGCCTGGCAGGAATCCCACTGGGATCCGCAGGCCACCTCGCCTACCGGCGTGCGCGGCATGATGATGCTTACGCGTAATACGGCGCAGAGTCTGGGGCTGACTGACCGGACCGATGCGGCGCAGAGTATCGACGGCGGTATGCGCTATCTCCAGGATATGATGGATAAAGTGCCGGATTCGATCCCGAAAGATGAACGCATCTGGTTTGCGCTGGCCGCTTACAATATGGGCTATGCCCATATGCTGGACGCCATGGCGCTCACCCGCAAACAGAAAGGCAATCCCAACAGCTGGGCAGACGTTAAGCTGCGTTTACCCCTGCTGAGCCAGAAACCCTATTACAGCAAACTTAAATACGGCTATGCCCGCGGCCATGAGGCCTACGCCTATGTGGAAAACATCCGCAAATATCAGATAAGCCTTGTCGGCTATTTGTCAGAAAAGGAGCGCCAGCAGCAGCAAACGCTGGCCCTGGCGGAGGATTACCCGGCGGTGCTCCCCAATGAGCTCGAACAGCCGCAGGAGACCACCCTGCCCTTTTTCAAGTTTCGCGCCGATAAACAGATGGATAATGCCCGGATGAAACTCCCCGGCCACCTGTATTAACTTTCCCCGTTCTGCTCCCGGGCTTTCTTCAGCGCTTTTTTCTCTTCCCGCCGCCAGCGGAAGAAGTCGCTCAGCATGGCAGAGCAGGATCCCGCCAGCACGCCTTCGCTAATCTCGACCCGATGGTTCATTCCCGGGTGGTGCAGAACATCCATCAGCGAGCCGGCGGCGCCGGTCTTGGCATCCCTGGCGCCAAACACCAGGCGGGCGATACGGCTGTGCACCATCGCGCCCGCGCACATCACGCAGGGCTCGAGGGTCACGTACAGCGTGGCGTCGATCAGGCGATAGTTTTGCAGCACCAGCCCGCCCTGGCGTAAGGCCATAATTTCCGCATGGGCGGTGGGGTCGTGACGGCCTATCGGCCGGTTCCAGCCCTCGCCAATGACCTGATTGTTATGCACCAGCACCGCGCCCACCGGCACCTCGCCCTCTTCCCAGGCGCGCTTCGCCAGCGTCAGGGCATGACGCATCCAGTATTCATCATTGAGTTCGAGGTCAGACACAGCGGCCACTCCAGCAGAAAAAGCGGGGCGCATTATACATGGGAGCTATCAATTACACACTATTACTCCAGTTGCTGCAGCTCTCCCTGCGGGGTGACCCGCCAGCGATGCTGGCAAAAGCCGAGCAATGGGTTATCCTGCTCGCTATCGCTATAGCCGCTATACAGCTGCAGCGGAGCGCCAATCTTTTTCTCCAGCTGCACCACCTTTTCATGGCCCAGGCAGCGCAGGGTCAATACCCAGCCGCCCCAGCGGCGCGCGGTGCGGCTGGCTATCAGATTCACCCGCGGCAGCCAGAGGGTATCGCGATAGACCTGTTCCACCAGCGACTGCGGCGAGCCGGTGATCAACCAGACGTCGGCATCGGTACTGGTCAGGTAGGCCGTCAGCCGCGCATGAACCACCGGAAACGCCGTCACATGATGACGAAACCAGCCGACAAACTCCGCTTCCAGCCGCTTCAGTACCGCCTCGCGACGGCCAAAGGTTGACGCCCACAGCAGCAGGCTCATCGGCCAGCGCGCCGCCCGCCCGCACACCGCCAGCCCGGCAAGGATCGCCGGCCCCATCGCCACCACCAGCAGCAGGTTCAGCGGCAGATGGCGCAGCAGGTAGCGCAGAAAACTGCCGAACATATCCTGTTGATGCAAGGTTCCGTCCAGATCGAAAAACACCACTCTCCGTTCACTGTGCTGCAAACTGCCTCCTTCTCTCAGGATTCGCTTCTCGTTAGGGTAAGCTTAACAGTCTTATGCCAAGAAGAGGGAAAACATCCCTGCCGTTAAGGAAGAATTAAATTAGCAGGCGAAGGAAAAATTGTGGCTTATGAATTTTTAATTCGTGGTATACCCCTTATAATCGAATAAAAATTCTGTCAGACACGAGCCGGACGGCTCCAGCGGAGCTCCAATGAACTGTTTAACGCGTATTCGTCAGCGCTATCCCACCCTGGCGGCGAGCGACAAAAAGTTGGCCGATTTTATTCTGAGCCAACCCGATGACACCCGGCACCTCAGCTCGCAGCAGCTGGCGGTGGAAGCCGGTGTGAGTCAGTCCAGCGTGGTTAAATTTGCCCAGAAACTGGGGTTCAAAGGCTTTCCGGCGCTGAAGCTGGCGCTGAGTGAAGCGCTGGCCAGCAGCCCGGATCCGCACTCCGTTCCGGTACATAACCACATTCGCGGTGACGACCCGCTGCGTCTGGTGGGCGAGAAACTCATTAAAGACAATGTCGCCGCCATGCATGCCTCGCTGGACGTCAACACTGAAGCGACGCTGCGGGAAGCCGTCACGCTGCTGCGCAACGCCCGGCGGGTGATCGTCACCGGGATTGGCGTGTCCGGCCTGGTGGCGCGTAACTTTAGCTGGAAGCTGATGAAGATCGGCGTTAATGCTGTTTCGGAGCAGGATATGCACGCCCTGCTGGCGACGGTGCAGGCCATGTCCAGCGACGATCTGCTGCTGGCGATCTCTTACTCCGGCGAGCGTCGGGAGATCAATATGGCGGCCGGTGAAGCGCTGCGCGTGGGCTCCAGGATCCTGGCGATCACCGGCTTTAGCCCTAACGCCCTGCAGCAGCAGGCGACCCACTGCCTGTACACCATCGCCGAAGAGCAGGCGACGCGCAGCGCGGCCATCTCTTCCACCAGCGCGCAAATGATGCTCACCGACCTGCTGTTTATGGGGCTGGTGCAGCAGGATCTGGAGCGGGCGCCGGAGCGCATTCGCCATAGCGAAGCGCTGGTGAAAAAGCTGGTCTGAGCAGAAAATGGGCGTATAATGCCCGCCCTGTTTGTGTTGTTTCTGAGATTTTCCTGATGGCGCTGTTAATTACCAAAAAATGCATCAACTGCGATATGTGCGAGCCGGAGTGCCCTAATGAGGCCATTTCGATGGGTGACAGCATTTATGAAATTAACAGCGACCGCTGCACCGAATGCGTGGGCCATTACGACACGCCCACCTGCCAGAAGGTGTGCCCGATCCCAAATACCATTCTGAAAGATCCGGCACACGTCGAGAATGAAGAACAGCTGTGGGATAAATTCGTCCTGATGCACCACGCGGATAAAATTTAACCGCTTCCCGGCTTAGCTTTCGACAATCACCGTGGCGCAGGCGTAATGGCGCTCATCGGCGAGCGTGACATGAATATGGCTCACCCCCAGTCGTTCCGCCAGCCGTTGCGCCTCACCCCATAGCCGCAGCTTCGGCTTGCCCAGCTCATCGTTGTAAACTTCGAACTGATTAAAGGCCAACCCGTTGCGGATCCCGGTCCCCAGCGCTTTCGCCGCCGCTTCCTTGACCGCAAAGCGTTTCGCCAGGAAACGCACCGGCTGCTGGTGCTGCTCCCAGATGCTCCATTCATGGTCGCTCAGCACCCGGCGGGCAAGGCGATCGCCGCTGCGGGCGATCACCGCCTCGATGCGGGCGATCTCGACGATGTCGGTACCCAGCCCGAGGATGGCCATTAGCCGCGCGCTTCCAGCATCAGACGTTTCATTTCCGCCACCGCCTCTTTCAGGCCGCTCATTACCGCCCGGCCAATAATCGCGTGGCCGATATTCAGCTCATGCATTTCCGGCAGCGCAGCAATCGCTTTCACGTTGTGATAGGTCAGACCGTGACCCGCATTGACCTTCAGGCCGAGGCTGGCGGCGTAAGTGGCCGCTTTGGCAATACGTTCCAGCTCCTTCGCCTGCTCGGCGTCGGTTTTAGCATCGGCATAGCAGCCGGTGTGGATTTCGATATAGGGCGCGCCAACGTCAGCTGCCGCTTTGATCTGCGCTTCATCCGCATCGATAAACAGGGAGACCTGGATGCCAGCATCCGCCAGGCGTTGACAGGCATCACGCATCTTGTCGCGCTGGCCGGCCACGTCCAGTCCGCCTTCGGTGGTCACTTCCTGACGCTTCTCCGGCACCAGGCAGCAGAAATGCGGTTTGGTTTCGCAGGCGATCGTCAGCATCTCTTCGGTGACCGCCATTTCAAGGTTCATACGGGTGTGCAGCGTCTGGCGCAGGATACGCACATCGCGATCGGTGATATGGCGGCGGTCTTCGCGCAGATGCACGGTTATGCCGTCGGCGCCGGCCTGTTCGGCAATGAAAGCCGCCTGAACCGGATCCGGGTAAGCGGTGCCGCGGGCGTTACGCAAGGTCGCGATATGGTCAATATTGACCCCTAACAGTAATTCAGCCATGACAATCCTCGTTAATCATTATTCGTATTATCCGCTCGCGCCTTTCGCGCGGGCATAAACTGGCGAAACAATTCCCGGCTCTTGAGCGGTTTGCCGCCGAGATAGGGCTTCAGGGCGATACGGGTAAAGCGCTTCGCGGCGCGCAACGTATCAACATCAGGAAACTCGCGACTCGCCAACGCTTTCAAATGGTGCCCGGTAAACGTGTTGTTATCAATCACCAGGCTGGCAATAAAGCCTTTTTCTTCGCGATAGCGGTAGGTCATGGTGTCGTCCACCGGCTCGCCGCTCCCGGCACAGTGGAGAAAATCCACGCCATAGCCCAGGTGTCCGAGCAGCGCCAGCTCAAAGCGCCGCAGCGCAGGCTCCGGCGAGCCGCTGGCCCCGGCGAGCGCCTGAATGCAGTGCAGGTAGTCAAAAAAGAGTTCGGAGAAGCGCGTTTCGTGCTCAAGCACGCGGGAGATAAGCTCGTTAACGTAAAGACCGCTGTAGAGGGTGATGCCGCTGAGCGGCAGCGCCAGCGAGACAGCTTCCGCGCTGCTCAGGGTTTTGACTTCGCCGCGGCCGCCGAAGCGAACCAGCAAGGGGGTAAAGGGCTGTAAAGCGCCTTTAAGATTCGAGCGTTTGGAGCGTGCGCCCTTGGCAACCAGGCGCACGCGACCGGATTCTTCCGTGAAGACGTCCAGCATCAGGCTGGTTTCGCTCCACGGTCGGCTATGCAGGACAAAGGCGCGCTGCCATCCATCCACGTTGCGTTAACTCAGAGGTCGTCAACATAACCGAGACTGCGCAGGGCGCGCTCGTCATCGGCCCAGCCGGATTTCACTTTGACCCACAGCTCGAGGTGCACCGGCGCTTCAAACATCTCCTGCATGTCCTTACGCGCTTCGATGCCGATGGTTTTGATTTTGGCGCCTTTGTTGCCAATCACCATCTTCTTCTGCCCTTCACGCTCGACAAGGATCAGGCCGTTGATGTCGTAACCGCCACGCTCGTTGGTCACGAAACGTTCGATTTCCACGGTGACGGAGTACGGTAGCTCAGCGCCGAGGAAACGCATCAGTTTTTCACGGATGATTTCGGAAGCCATAAAGCGCTGGGAACGATCGGTAATATAATCTTCCGGGAAGTGGTGGATCGCTTCCGGCAGATGCTTACGCACGATCGACGCAATGGTGTCGACGTTGGTCCCCGTTTCCGCCGACATCGGCACGATATCGAGGAAGTTCATCTGGCTGGCGAGGAACTGCAGGTGCGGTAACAGATCCGCTTTTTCCTGCACGTTATCCACTTTGTTGACCGCGAGGATCACCGGCGCTTTCGCGTCGCGCAGCTTGTTGAGCACCATCTCGTCGTCCTGCGTCCAGCGGGTGCCTTCCACCACGAAGATGACCAGCTCAACATCGCCAATAGAGCTGCTGGCCGCTTTGTTCATTAAGCGGTTAATGGCGCGCTTTTCTTCCATATGCAGGCCCGGGGTATCGACGTAAATCGCCTGATACGGCCCTTCGGTATGGATGCCGACGATGCGGTGACGGGTGGTCTGCGCTTTACGGGAGGTGATCGAGATCTTCTGCCCAAGCAGCTTATTCAACAGCGTGGATTTGCCAACGTTTGGACGACCCACGATGGCGACAAACCCACAATAACTTTTTTCTTCGCTCATTCCAGCTCCAGCTTTTTCAGCGCCTGTTCGGCGGCAGCCTGCTCCGCCTTACGACGGCTGGAACCTGTGCCAACCACCGGTTCACTCAGGCCACTGACCTGGCAGTGGATGGTAAATTCCTGATCGTGCGCTTCGCCGCGCACCTGGACTACCAAGTAGGACGGCAGCGGCAGATGACGACCCTGCAGATACTCCTGCAGACGCGTCTTCGGATCCTTTTGCTTATCGCCCGGGCTGATTTCGTCCAGACGAGTCTGGTACCAGGAGAGGATTAAGCGTTCAACGTTCTGAATATCGCTGTCGAGGAAAACCCCGCCAATTAACGCTTCAACGGTGTCCGCGAGAATCGATTCACGACGGAAACCGCCGCTTTTCAGTTCGCCCGGCCCGAGGCGCAAGCATTCGCCCAGTTCAAACTCGCGGGCGATTTCCGCCAGCGTGTTGCCGCGCACCAGCGTCGCGCGCATACGGCTCATGTCGCCTTCATCCACGCGAGGAAAGCGATGATACAGCGCATTAGCGATCACGAAACTTAAAATGGAGTCGCCTAAAAATTCCAGGCGCTCATTATGTTTGCTGCTGGCACTGCGGTGAGTTAATGCCTGTTGCAACAGCTCCTGATGATGAAAAGTGTAGCCCAGCTTTCGTTGAAGCCGATTAATTACGATGGGGTTCATGCGTTACCAATAAATGAATGCGTCAAAGATGCAGCACACGAAACCGACCTGAGCATACGCTTCAAACAGTAAGTTGAAACAGACCAATACGCTTTCGTGTGCAGTGTCACCCGGCAGAGCGACAACCAAAAACTTCGGGGGGATATTCTATACGCAACGACACGGGATGTCGTTAGTTTGAATGGATTTAAATACTAAATAATTCGCGCCGCTGCGATAACAGCAGCGGCGTGAATTCAGCAGATGAAATTAATGAATTCCACCAATGCGCGATAACCGCACGCCGGTCGGCCATTCACCTTCCTGCTTTTCAAAACTCATCCAGATAGCGGTGGCCTTCCCGACCAGGTTTGCTTCCGGCACAAAGCCCCAGTAACGGCTGTCGGCGCTGTTATCCCGGTTGTCGCCCATCATGAAGTACTGACCCGGCGGCACAATCCAGGTGGCCAGCGGCAGACCGCTCTGATGGTAATACATGCCAGCCTGATCCTGAGCAATCGGCACCATCAGAATACGATGCGTGACGTCGCCCAGCGTCTCCTGACGCTCGGTGAGGCGAATGCCGTCGGCTTTGGTTTCACCCTTCGGCAGCTGCCAGAAACCGCTGCTCGCTTCGCCGCCGTTGCTGCGGGAGAAGGTCTGAACGAAATCGCTCGGCTCCACGTTGGAGTAAGTCACCGGCAGCGCGTTGCCGCAGGCCTGTCCGGAGCTGCAGCCCGGCTGAATAGTGACCTGCTTGGCAATCGGATCGTAGGTGACTTTATCCCCCGGGAGCCCCACCGCGCGCTTGATGTAGTCCAGGCGCGGGTCTTCCGGATATTTAAACACCACGATGTCGCCGCGCTTCGGATGACCCGTCTCGATCAGCGTTTTCTGGTAGATAGGATCTTTAATGCCGTAGGCAAATTTCTCCACCAGGATGAAATCGCCAATCAGCAGAGTCGGCATCATCGAACCTGACGGGATCTGGAACGGCTCATAAATGAATGAACGTACCACCAGAACGATCGCCAGCACCGGGAAAACCGATGCGCCGGTTTCCAGCCAGCCCGGTTTCGGGCCGACTTTCTTCAACGTCTTTTTGTCCAGTTGCTCGCCGGTCGCTGCCTGAGCAGCGGCCTGACGCTCACGACGTTTCGGTGCAAAAATGAACTTGTCCAGGCACCATAAAACGCCCGTCACCAGGGTTGCAATCACCAGGATCAGGGCAAACATGTTCGCCATGCCAACTCCTTAGGGTTATTTGCCGTCTTTACCAACGTGCAGAATGGCGAGGAACGCTTCCTGCGGCAGTTCAACGTTACCGACCTGCTTCATACGCTTCTTACCTTCTTTCTGCTTTTGCAGCAGCTTTTTCTTACGGCTGACGTCACCGCCGTAGCATTTCGCCAGCACGTTTTTACGCAGCTGTTTCACGGTAGAGCGCGCGATGATGTGGTTGCCGATGGCCGCCTGAATCGCGATGTCGAACTGTTGACGCGGAATAAGATCTTTCATCTTTTCCACCAGCTCGCGGCCGCGATACGGCGCGTTATCGTTGTGGGTGATCAGCGCCAGCGCATCGACGCGCTCGCCGTTGATCAGCACATCGACGCGTACCATGTTCGACGCCTGGAAGCGTTTGAAGTTGTAGTCCAGCGACGCATAGCCGCGGGAGGTAGACTTCAGACGGTCGAAGAAGTCGAGCACCACTTCCGCCATCGGGATTTCGTAGGTCAGCGCCACCTGTTTACCGTGGTAAACCATGTTGGTCTGCACGCCACGCTTCTCCACGCACAGGGTGATCACGTTGCCGAGGAACTCCTGCGGCAACAGCATGTGACACTCGGCGATCGGCTCACGCAGCTCCTGAATATTATTCAGCGGCGGCAGCTTGGACGGGCTGTCGACGTAGATAACTTCTTTGGAGGTGGTCTCCACTTCGTAAACTACCGTCGGCGCGGTGGTGATGAGGTCAAGATCGTATTCACGCTCCAGACGCTCCTGAATGATCTCCATGTGCAGCAGACCGAGGAAGCCGCAGCGGAAGCCGAAGCCCAGCGCGGTAGAACTTTCCGGCTCGTAGAACAGAGAGGCGTCGTTGAGGCTCAGTTTGCCCAGCGCGTCGCGGAAAGCTTCATAATCATCGGAGCTTACCGGGAACAGGCCGGCATACACCTGCGGTTTCACCTTCTTAAAGCCAGGCAGCGCTTTGTCTGCCGGGTTGCGGGCGGCGGTCAGGGTATCGCCCACCGGCGCGCCAAGGATGTCTTTGATCGCGCAGACCAGCCAACCTACCTCGCCGCATTTCAGCTCGGTACGGTCAACCTGTTTCGGCGTGAAGATGCCCAGACGGTCGGCGTTATAGACCTGGCCGGTGCTCATGACCTTGATCTTGTCGCCCTTGCGCATGGTGCCGTTTTTAATTCGTACCAGCGACACCACGCCGAGGTAGTTATCGAACCAGGAGTCGATAATCAGCGCCTGCAGCGGCGCGTCCGGATCGCCTTCCGGCGGCGGAATATCGCGCACCAGACGCTCCAGCACCTCGGTCACGCCGACGCCGGTTTTCGCCGAGCAGCGCACCGCGTCGTGGGCGTCGATCCCGACGATATCTTCAATTTCGTCCGCTACGCGCTCAGGGTCGGCCGCAGGCAGGTCGATCTTGTTGAGTACCGGAACGACCTCCAGGTCCATCTCCATCGCGGTGTAGCAGTTGGCCAAGGTCTGGGCTTCTACGCCCTGCCCGGCGTCAACCACCAGCAGCGCGCCTTCGCACGCGGCGAGGGAACGGGAAACTTCATAAGAGAAGTCCACGTGGCCCGGGGTGTCGATAAAGTTCAGCTGATAGGTCTCACCGTCGTTGGCCTTATAGTCCAGGGTGACGCTCTGCGCCTTGATGGTGATCCCGCGTTCGCGCTCAAGATCCATGGAGTCCAGAACCTGGGCTTCCATTTCACGATCAGAAAGGCCACCGCAAATCTGGATGATACGGTCAGACAGCGTCGACTTACCGTGGTCGATGTGAGCGATGATCGAAAAGTTACGTATATTCTTCATATTTAGAGTTAATTATGCCTTACGAGTATCATGAGGCCGCTGTACTGTGCCTGACGTTTTTTAATCCGAAAACGCCGCATTCTACACTACATCCTTGAAACCAGGAAATGCTGTTAGATCCAGCATAACCGCAGAAATTGTGGCGTTGTAACAGGAAGGGTAAATAAAGATAAGGGCCAGTGAAATCACTGACCCATGTCGGAGGAAGGCGTTTCGATACGCACCAGATCCGGCGGCAACGCGACGCTCAGAATCACCGGCTGCCACGACTGGCGCGCTGCCAGCTGCGGCGACAGACCGCGCGCCACCAGAAACCCGCCGACGCCGCCCAGCAGCGCGCCGCACAGCGAAGCGATATCGCTGGCAAACAGCACCTGGAAAATCGACGCCATCACAAACAGACCCACCAGCGGCGCCATGTAGACCAACAGCGCCGAACCCAGCAGACTGCTCTCGGCGATCCCCAGCTCCACTTTTTGCCCCGCCGTCAACGGCTGCTCGCAGGGCACGCTGATGGTATGGCTGGTCTGCGGCCCCAGCTTGTTTAATACCCGGCTGCCGCAGCCGGCGCGGGAGGCGCAACTGCTGCAGGAGGCTTTAACGTCGCAGTGCACCTGCGCCACGCCGTTATGCCAGGAAACCACGGTGGCCCACTCTTTGATCATTGTACTGCCTTGAATTTAATGCTGTCTGAGATACGCTTCGCCGTCTGCGGCGGCAGTTCGCCCACCACGGTGATCTCCGCGTTATCGCGTACCGTCGTGCTGACGGTGCGTCGGCCGGTGCGCAACAGCTGGTCGCTGCTGGCCGCGGTGGCGCGGTTGATATTGATCGAGAAGCTGAACAAGCCGTCGGAATAGAGACGTGATTCTACCGGACCATCAAAGGTGGGCAGACGACGCTGGCTGCTGGAGACCTCAGTCATGCCCTGCGGGAGCCACGTTGGCGCCCAGTTGAAGTTGGCTTTGTCGCCCCCTTCAGGCACCGACAGCTGCGGCGGCAAATTCGCTTTCGCCAGCGTCTCCATGCTGGCGCTGACGTTATCGCCAACGTTGAAAGAGACGACCCGGAACTGCTCCAGCGTTTCACCGTCGCGGTCGAGCAAATCGACGCGCAGCGGCAGCTTGGTCTCAGCGTCCAGCCAGGCGATAAAGCTATAGCGCGTGCCGTCGCGAGCCACGACGCGGATCACGTCGCAGAGGCGGTCGGCGATACGGGTACGGCCCACGGAGATAAAATCATAGGCTGCGCTGAGACGTTTGAAATCGCTGTAAACCAACGACGGCAGCGAATCGACGATATAGTCGCCGTTCAGGGTGAACGGATCGAGGCCGGGTTCAAAATAGCTGATTTCCGTACCGCGCAGGACCACTTCCCGGCGCGGACCGTCCAGCTGCAGAAGCTGCGCCAGCGGTTGATTGTTCAGTCGCGCGTGACGATAGCGCAGCGACTCAACGCCTTGTTTGCTGATGCTGACGAAAGACAGCTCATAATTGAGGGACTGGCTGGCCAGGTTCATCTGCTGCAACAACGCCCCGGACGATGTATCAGCCGAGGCGTTGACAGAGAACAACAGACTGCCTGCCATGAGCGACATGGCACACCAAAGTTGCTTCATTACTGCGATTGCGTTCCTAAAGTTTGATAACCCGGCACCTGGACTGCGGCCTGTTGAGTCTGGGCCTGGCCAAACTGAAGCTGCTCAGCGTGCAGGCGGCGCTGCAGTTCGTAGTCCTGCAGCATGGCGTTAATCCGCCGACGCTGTTCCTGGACCTGAGCCTGCTGGCCGCTACCTGCTGATACGTCAGCCGGTACGCCAAGGCTTACCGGGCTCGCTTTACCCATCATCGGCAGCGTATTGAACACCGGCGCCTCTGGCTGCTGAGCGGCATCAGACTGCCCATTATAGTGCTGGACGCCGACGATAACCGCAAGCGATACGCAGGCGGCAACGCCCATCTGGGTCAGTGAGCTGGCCCACGGACGCACTTTGTTCCAGAACGGCATCTGCCGCCACTGGTGCGGTGCGGGCTGAGATTCAGGAATAAGCGGCGCCGTCTGACGAACGGGCTCATTTTCAATGGCGGCCATCACCCGGGCGGAGATATCAAATTGCAGCACCTCTGCGGTATCGCCACGCAGCGTATCGCGGATAAGGTGATAACTCTCCCAGGTTTTTTGCATCTCAGAAGAACGACTCAGCTCGTTGAGCAGTTCGTTATCCAGCGTTTCACCATCCATTAAAGCCGAAAGTTTTTCTTTCTGCATGCCTGATACCCTTTTCCAGTATTCCGCTATCGTCAACGCCTGATAAGCGGTTGAACTTTATTATCAATAGCTTCTCGCGCCCGGAAGATACGCGAACGCACCGTCCCAACCGGACAATCCATGATAGCGGC
The DNA here is from genome assembly GCF_040065275.1 of Klebsiella sp. JB_Kp042. NCBI lineage: Bacteria > Pseudomonadati > Pseudomonadota > Gammaproteobacteria > Enterobacterales > Enterobacteriaceae > Klebsiella > Klebsiella sp. JB_Kp042. The sequence continues at coordinate 17,311 of NZ_JBEAJL010000100.1, read as the reverse complement.
TATCTCTTCATAGCTTAGGCCATCCAGCTCCCGTAACGTAATTGCCATGCGTAAATCTTCCGGAAGCGATTCAATGGTACGAAAAACTATTTGTCTCAGTTCTTCTGACAACATTAAGTTCTCAGGGTTCGAAATTTCTTTCAACGCCCCGCCGCTTTCGAAGTTTTCCGCCTCGTTGGCGTCAACATCGCTGGACGGCGGACGGCGTCCCTGAGCAACCAGATAATTCTTCGCCGTATTGACGGCGATACGGTATAACCAGGTGTAAAAAGCGCTATCTCCCCGGAAAGAGTCCAGCGCACGCCATGCCTTAACGAACGATTCCTGAACGACGTCAGCGATATCGCCCGGCGGTACATAGCGGGAAACCAGGCTCGCGACCTTATGCTGATAGCGCACTACCAGCAAATTAAACGCTTTCTGATCTCCTTTCTGGACCCGTTCAACAAGGACCTGATCCGTTAACTGCTCGCTCATCCGAGGTAATGTCTCCCCAAACCCAATTCCCATGCGTCTTCAAAACACCACCCAAAATCTGCATTATGAGCAAGCTGACTCTTGGAGTGTATGAAAACAATAAAGTTCCGTTACGCTTTTGTTTTTTGTCTGGCAACGGCGGCAGATCGTTATCAATCATTATATGCCCCGGTTGCTAAACGATAGGTTAGTCAATAAGAAAAAGCGCAGGCCCGTCTGAAGGGTATCGTAACACGGCGTTTATTTCACTATAAAATCCAATGCCATCAACCTGCCACGCGTCTCATTTTCGCTGTGCTCCAGACCGTTTCCGCTCGCCTGCTGTTTAGCCGTCACAACGCCCGTTAAAAAAAATTGTACGATTCCTCACGAGCTGGTGCTATTGTGAGCTAAATGTGTTTAGTAAATTAAACAAAGACGATGAATACCACTCCTGACTTCTCTTGTGATGTGTTGATTATCGGCAGCGGCGCTGCCGGCCTCTCTCTTGCGCTGCGCCTGGCAAAGCACAGTTCGGTGACGGTGTTGAGTAAAGGGCCGATCAGCGAAGGTTCGACGTTCTATGCGCAGGGCGGGATTGCCGCCGTCTTCGACGAGACCGACAGTATTGAATCCCATGTCGAAGATACCCTGATCGCCGGCGCAGGGTTATGCGATCGCCATGCGGTCACCTTCGTCGCCAGCAACGCCAGGCCATGCGTTCAGTGGCTTATCGATCAGGGCGTATTGTTTGACACCCAGGTCCAGGCCAATGGCGAAGAGAGCTATCATCTCACGCGCGAAGGGGGCCACAGCCATCGGCGCATTCTTCACGCCGCCGACGCTACCGGCAAAGCGGTGGAGACGACGCTGGTCGATAAAGCCCTCGCCCATCCCAATATCCGCATCCTTGAGCGCAGCAATGCCGTCGACTTGATCGTATCGGATAAGATTGGCCTGCCGGGCACGCGCCGGGTGGTCGGGGCATGGATCTGGAACCGCAATAAAGAGCGCGTGGAAACCTGCAGCGCGAAGGCGGTGGTGCTCGCCACCGGCGGAGCCGCCAAGGTTTATCAATACACCACTAACCCCGACGTCTCTTCCGGAGACGGTATCGCGATGGCCTGGCGGGCGGGCTGCCGGGTGGCGAATCTGGAATTCAACCAGTTTCACCCCACCGCGCTGTATCATCCGCAGGCGCGCAATTTCCTGCTGACCGAAGCGCTGCGCGGCGAAGGCGCCCACCTTAAACGCCCGGACGGCACCCGCTTTATGCCGGACTTTGACGAACGCGGCGAGTTGGCCCCACGCGATATCGTCGCCCGCGCCATCGATCATGAGATGAAGCGCCTTGGCGTTGACTGTATGTTCCTTGATATCAGCCATAAACCCGAGGCGTTTGTTCGCCAGCACTTCCCGATGATTTACGAAAAGCTGCTCGGTCTGGGAATTGATTTAACCAAAGATCCGGTGCCGGTCGTCCCTGCCGCGCATTACACCTGCGGCGGCGTGATGGTGGATGATAATGGCCGCACCGACGTCGATGGGTTATACGCCATCGGCGAAGTCAGCTATACCGGGCTGCACGGCGCGAACCGTATGGCCTCGAATTCGCTGCTGGAGTGTCTGGTTTACGGCTGGTCCGCCGCAGAAGATATTGCCCGTCGCCTGCCGCTGGCCCAGAAGGTCAGCACCCTGCCGGCGTGGGATGAAAGTCAGGTGGAGATCCCGGATGAACTGGTGGTTATCCAGCATAACTGGCACGAGCTGCGCCTGCTGATGTGGGATTACGTGGGGATTGTGCGCACCACCCGCAGGCTGGAGCGCGCCCTGCGGCGCATTACCATGCTGCAGCAGGAGCTGGATGAGTATTACGCCCGCTTCCGCGTCTCGAATAATCTGCTGGAGCTGCGCAATCTGGTGCAGGTGGCGGAACTTATCGTACGCTGCGCGATGTTGCGCAAAGAGAGCCGGGGACTGCATTACACCCTCGACTATCCGCAGCCGCTGCCGAACAGCGGTCCGTCGATATTGTCGCCCCTGGCTCACATAAAGAGATAAAAATCCTCGGTCAGAGCGGTAAAGCCTTCTGAATACTGCTGCTCTGGCCCGCGGATCGCCAGCCTGTCGCTGAAACACTCCCCCGCCGTCGGGGAGAAAGCCAGCAGCACCCGATGCGGCGGCCGCAGCTCGGTCTCCGCCACGTCAGTGCGCAGTCGCAGGTGCCAGCCCATCGCGGTTGCCCGTTCGATAAACGCATTTCCGATATCGACCGGCAGCACCACGCAAAAAAAGCCTTCTTCGGTGATATGCTCAGCGGCACAGGTCAGTAGAGAAGCGTGATCGAGCGTCGTGGTATACCGCGCCTGCTCCCGCTGCGAGGTGGCGCAAGGCACCCCTTCCGCAAAAAAGGGCGGGTTACTGATTATCAGTTGATAGCGTCGGGTCTGCGGCGGCTGCCACTGATGAATATCGGCCTGACAGACCTCAACCCGCGAAGCCCATGGCGACGCAAGGGCATTTTCCTGCGCCTGGGCGGCGGCCTCCTCATCCAGTTCGACCGCATCGACACGCACATCATCGCCGGTACGCTGCGCGAGCATTAGCGCCAGCAAGCCGCTGCCGGCGCCAATATCCAGCACATGTTTCACCCCGGCAATCGGCGCCCAGGCGCCGAGCAAAATGCCGTCGGTACCCACCTTCATCGCGCAACGATCGTGGGCGACAAAAAACTGTTTGAAGGTAAAACCATTGCGCGGCAGCGCAAACTTCGACTGAGACATCCTCAATAACCTTGCCGACAAAAAACTCCTGAACGTAAGGCTATGCACAATACCGGAGAACAGATAGCCTTACAAACAGATGAACATTACGTCAGTAACGTCTATAATCGGCGGCCCACTCAGAGGTAGAACATGACTGTAACGACTTTTTCCGAACTTGAACTCGATGAAAACCTGCTGGAAGCCCTCCAGGATAAAGGTTTCACTCGCCCGACAGCCATTCAGGCCGCCGCTATTCCGCCTGCGCTCGATGGCCGTGACATTCTCGGTTCAGCGCCGACCGGCACCGGTAAAACGGCGGCGTATCTGCTGCCAGCGTTGCAGCACCTGCTCGATTTCCCGCGTAAGAAATCCGGCCCGCCGCGTATTCTTATCCTGACGCCGACCCGTGAGCTGGCGATGCAGGTGGCTGACCACGCCCGCGAGCTGGCGAAGCATACCCATCTGGATATCGCCACCATTACCGGCGGCGTAGCCTACATGAACCACGCGGAAGTGTTCAGCGAAAACCAGGACATCGTGGTCGCCACCACTGGTCGCCTGCTGCAGTATATAAAAGAAGAGAACTTCGACTGCCGCGCCGTCGAGACCCTGATCCTCGATGAAGCCGACCGCATGCTGGACATGGGCTTTGCGCAGGATATCGAAACCATCGCTGGTGAAACCCGCTGGCGCAAGCAGACCATGCTGTTCTCCGCGACGCTGGAAGGCGATGCGATCAAAGACTTCGCTGAGCGCCTGCTGGAAGAGCCGGTTGAAGTTTCCGCTACCCCGTCGACTCGCGAGCGTAAGAAAATCCATCAATGGTACTATCGCGCGGACGATATCGAACATAAGACCAGGCTGCTGGTGAATCTGCTGCAACAGCCGGAAGCTACCCGCGCTATCGTCTTTGTGCGCAAGCGCGAGCGCGTGCATGAGCTGGCCAACTGGCTGCGTGAAGCGGGGATTAACACCTGCTGGCTGGAAGGCGAGATGGTGCAGGCCAAGCGTAATGAAGCCATTAAGCGTCTGACCGACGGCCGCGTAAACGTGCTGATCGCCACCGACGTCGCCGCCCGCGGTATCGATATTCCGGACGTCAGCCACGTCTTTAACTTCGATATGCCGCGCACCGCCGACATCTATCTGCACCGTATTGGTCGTACCGGCCGTGCAGGTAAGAAAGGCACCGCGATTTCGCTGGTTGAAGCGCACGATCACCTGCTGCTGGGCAAGATCGGCCGCTACGTTGAAGAACCGCTGAAAGCTCGCGTGATTGATGAATTGCGACCCAAAACCCGCGCGCCAAGCGAGAAGTTGACCGGTAAACCATCGAAGAAAGTGCTGGCGAAACGCGCCGAGAAAAAAGAGAAAGAAAAAGAGAAGCCGCGGGTGAAGAAGCGCCACCGCGATACGAAAAATATCGGTAAGCGCCGGAAGCCAAGCGCGACCGGGACGCCATCAGCGTCGAGCGAAGAGTAAAAAAAACGCCGGGATATCCCGGCGTTTTCACATCTGGCGTTAGCTTTACAGGCTTTCGGTAAAGGTACGAGCGATAACGTCGCGCTGCTGTTCCGGAGTCAGGGAGTTGAAGCGTACCGCGTAGCCGGAAACACGAATGGTCAGCTGCGGGTATTTTTCCGGATGCTCAACCGCGTCCAGCAGGGTTTCGCGACGCAGCACGTTAACGTTCAGGTGTTGACCGCCTTCCACGCGAACTTCTGGTTTCACGTCTACCGGGATTTCACGGTATTCGATTTCACCCAGTTTGCTGACCGCCACCACGTCATCTTCCGCAAAACCACCTTTGGCGCACAGGCAACGCGCTTCGCCTTTTTCGCTATCCAGCAGCCAGAAAGAGTTCAGCAGGTCGTCGTTTGCCGCTTTAGTAATTTGGATACCAGTAATCATTTGATGCCTCCCAGGCAGTGTTTATTCGATTTTGGCCTCTTCGCGGCCAATTGGTAAAACCATTGTTGTATGAGTGTATATATATCAGCCGCACCCTCGGCATTCTTTGATGTAAATCAACAAAAACCACTCACTCTAAGTGGGTATGCAAGGATTTTATTGTTTTACATCAAGTTACGCTATAAGCCGCTATAAATAATTTTGTAAATTTTCAATTTTTTTGCATAAAGGCCCGCGTCAAGCCGTGCCGATTTTGTTCTGTAGAAAGAAGCCGTTAAGCTATAGCGATGACCCTTTGCAGGAGAGCAAGATGACCACCCCTTTAACCTGGCATGACGTGCTGGCGGATGAAAAGCAACAACCCTATTTTCTCAATACTCTGAAGACCGTTGCCGAAGAGCGCCAGTCCGGGATCACCATCTATCCACCGCAAAAAGATGTCTTTAATGCGTTTCGCTTTACCGAACTGGGCGATGTCAAAGTCGTCATTCTCGGTCAGGACCCCTATCACGGCCCGGGGCAAGCCCACGGTCTGGCGTTCTCGGTTCGCCCCGGCGTCGCTATCCCGCCCTCGCTGCTGAATATGTACAAAGAGCTGGAGGCCACTATCCCTGGCTTTACCCGCCCTACCCATGGTTACCTGGAAAGCTGGGCGCGCCAGGGGGTGCTCCTGCTTAATACGGTCCTGACCGTCCGCGCCGGGCAGGCGCACTCGCACGCCAGCCTCGGCTGGGAGACGTTTACCGATAAGGTAATCGCGTTAATCAATGAGCACTGCGAGGGGGTGGTCTTTCTGCTGTGGGGCTCCCATGCGCAGAAGAAAGGCGCGATTATCGATCGCCAGCGCCACTGCGTACTGAAGGCGCCGCACCCTTCACCGCTCTCCGCGCATCGCGGCTTCTTTGGCAGCAACCATTTCGTGCAAACCAATCAGTGGCTGGCCGATCGCGGCGAAGCGCCGATTGACTGGATGCCGGTCCTTCCCGCCGAAAGCGAGTGATCGACAGCCATAAAAAAAGCCAGCATCAGCTGGCTTTTGTATTCAGGGACAGGTATTACGCCTTGTTCTGACGCCACCATTCCGCCAGCAGGACGCCGGTCGCCACAGAGACGTTCAGGCTTTCGACATTGCCGGTACCATCGATGGCGACGCTGAGGTCCGCGCTGGAGATGGCTGCATCCGACAGGCCATCGCGCTCCTGGCCTAACACCAGCACCATTTTCTTCGGCAGCTCGGCTTTAAACAGCGGGGTACCATTATGGCTGGAGGTCGAGACAATCGCGTAGCCCGCCTGACGGAACTGATCCAGAGTATCGATGAAGCTGTCGCCGGTGATCGGTTCAACATGTTCCGCACCGCCTTCCGCCGTACGGATCGCCGCGCCGGACTCCAGCACGCCGGCATCCTGAACCACAACACCCTTCACGCCGAAGTGCGCGCAGCTGCGCATGATCGCCCCGAGATTGTGCGGGTTACCCACGTCCTCTAGCGCCAGAACGCAATCTTCTTCTGCGGCCTTCGCGACCCACTGAGCAACAGACGTACCGTGGCGTTTTTTGATCAGGAAGCAGACGCCGCCGTGGTGATCGGTCCCGGAGGCTTTCGCCAGCTCGGCTTCATCAACCACATGATAGGCTTTACGGTTAGCCGCCATCCAGCGCAGCGCCTCTTTAAAGCGCGGCGTCACGCTCTGGATAAACCAGGCGCGGACAATGGCTTCCGGTCGGCTCTGGAACAGGGCCTGACAGGCGTTTTCACCATACACGCGGGTCTCTTCCGCACGCTGGCGACGCAGTACTTCCGGATCGATAAAGCTCTTCCCGCTGATCCCGCCGTGATCTTCTTTTACCGGCGTCTCGTCGCCAGGAGCGCGAGAAACGGTACGCCACGGGGACGCATCGTCACGATTAAAATCATCGCGCTTGCGCTCATCACGCTTGCGGTCATCGCGTTTACGATCGTCACCGCGGCTGTTTCGTTCGTCACGCGCAGGGCGGCTGCGGCCGTCAACACGAGATTTTCCTGGACGACCTCCCCCTTTCCCGGTACGTGGGTTATGGGTGCGTTTGTCAGAATCATCATCACTGCGGACATACATCACTTTGACCTTGCCGCTTTTATTTTTCAGTTCGTCGCTCATCAATTTTCTCCACCTGCGCTGCGCGAAGCGCGCAGATTACCCGATGTGTCATCGCTTCGCCATGATTTCGTTTAAAAGACGGCCTCTATTGCACTCATCGAACAAAACGCATTGTCCTTAAATAACACTTAATCGATAATATGTAACATCACAGAAACATATCGGCCACGTGCCACGTTGCAACCCATAACCAGAGGTTAGTTATGAATACCGTTTGTGCCAGTTGTCAGGCTCTGAACCGCCTCCCGGACGATCGTAGCGCGGATGGCGCAAAGTGCGGACGCTGCGGTCACGATCTTTTTGATGGCGACGTCATCAACGCGACCGGGGCAACGCTGGATAAACTCTTAAAGGACGATCTGCCGGTCGTTGTCGATTTCTGGGCGCCATGGTGCGGTCCCTGCCGCAGCTTCGCGCCGATCTTTGAGGACGTCGCGGAAGAGCGTAGCGGGAAGATGCGTTTTGTGAAAGTTAACACCGAAGCGGAACGTGAGCTTAGCGCACGGTTTCGTATCCGCAGCATCCCGACCATTATGATGTTCAAAAATGGCGAAGTGATCGACATGCTCAATGGCGCGGTGCCAAAAGCGCCATTTGATAGCTGGCTGAACGAAGCCGGACAGCAGTAATCCCTCCGGGGCACCGCTTGTGCCCCGTTTTCGCCTCTGCGACAATAGCGTTTTTCACTAGCGACTCCCATGACTGATAACGCTGTCCTTCGCCTGCGCGCCGAACGTCTCGCGCGAGCCACCCGCCCTTTCCTTGCTCGCGGCAACCGCATCCGCCGCTGCCAGCGCTGTCTGCTGCCGCTCAAGCAGTGCCTGTGCGCCACGTTAACGCCGGCGCAGGCCACCAGCCGTTTCTGCCTGGTGATGTTTGATACGGAGCCGATGAAGCCCAGCAACACCGGCCGGCTCATCGCCGATATTCTGCCGAATACCGAGGCTTATCAATGGTCGAGAACCGAGCCGCCGCAGGGGCTGCTCGATCTGGTCGCCCATCCCGATTACCAGCCGATGGTGGTGTTCCCCGCCTCCTACGCCGCACCGGAGCGCCAGGTCCTGAGCGCGCCACCGTCCGGCAAACCGCCGCTGTTTATCATGCTCGACGGCACCTGGACCGAAGCGCGTAAAATGTTCCGTAAGAGCCCTTATCTGGACGCGCTGCCGATCATCTCCGTCGATCTGTCGCGCATCTCAGCCTACCATCTGCGCGAGGCGCACGCCGACGGACAATATTGTACCGCGGAAGTGGCCATCGCCCTGCTGGATCTGGCGGGCGATGCGCCGGCCGCCGCAGCGCTTGGCGAACACTTCACCCGCTTCCGGACCCGCTACCTGGCGGGAAAAACCCAGCATAAGGGCAGTATCACAGCGGGCCAGGCGGAAAACGTTTAAAATCATTCGGTCACTGGGATGAAAGGAGACCGGTATGAGCCAACGAGGCCTGGAAGCGCTGCTGCGACCAAAATCCATCGCCGTTATTGGCGCATCAATGAAGCCGCAGCGCGCTGGCTATCTCATGATGCGCAACCTGCTAGCCGGCGGCTTCAATGGCCCGGTACTGCCGGTGACCCCCGCCTGGAAGGCGGTGCTTGGGGTGCTGGCGTGGCCCACCATCGAGAAGCTGCCGTTTACGCCGGATCTGGCGGTGCTTTGTACCAACGCGCGACGTAATCTCGAGTTGCTCGAAGCCCTGGGGCAGAAAGGCTGCAAGACCTGCATCATCCTCTCTTCGCAGCCGGAACAGTATCCGGCGCTGCTCGAATGCGCTGCACGCTATCAGATGCGCCTGCTCGGCCCAAACAGCCTGGGGCTGCTGGCGCCGTGGCAAGGCCTGAACGCCAGCTTTTCGCCGGTCGCGATCCACCGCGGTAAACTGGCCTTTATCTCGCAGTCGGCCGCCGTCTCCAACACCATCCTTGACTGGGCGCAACAGCGCGAGATGGGGTTTTCCTACTTCATCGCGCTGGGCGATAGCCTGGATATAGATGTCGATGACCTGTTGGACTTTCTGGCCCGCGACAGCAAAACCAGCGCCATTTTGCTTTACCTTGAGCATCTCAGCGACGCGCGCCGGTTTGTCTCCGCCGCGCGCAGCGCCTCGCGAAACAAGCCAATCCTGGTGATAAAAAGCGGCCGTAGTCCCGCGGCGCAGAAACTGTTGCACGTCAATTCAGGGATGGATCCGGCATGGGATGCGGCCATCCAGCGTGCTGGTCTGCTGCGGGTCCAGGATACCCATGAGCTGTTCTCCGCCGTAGAAACCCTGAGCCATATGCGCCCGCTGCGCGGTGAAAAACTGATGATCGTCAGCAACGGCGCGGCGCCGGCGGCGCTGGCGCTGGATGAGCTTTGGTTGCGTAACGGTAAGCTGGCGACCCTCAGCGAGGAGACGCGCGACGCCCTGCGCCAGGCGCTGCCGGGCGGCGTTGAGATCGCCAACCCACTGGATCTACGCGATGACGCCAGCAGCGAACACTATCAGCGGGCGGTGAATATTCTGCTTAACAGCCAGGACTACGACGCGCTGCTGGTGATCCACTCGCCCAGCGCCGCCGCGCCGGGCACCGAGAGCGCCCTGGCGCTGATAGACGCCCTGAAGCACCATCCGCGTGGCAAATATGTCACCGTGCTGACCAACTGGTGCGGCGAATTCTCTTCCCAGGAGGCGCGACGGCTGTTCAGCGATGCCGGCCTTCCCACCTACCGTACGCCGGAGGGCACCATCACCGCCTTTATGCATATGGTCGAGTACCGCCGTAACCAGAAACAGCTGCGCGAGACTCCAGTGCTGCCGGACTCGTTAACCGCCAATACCAGCGAAGCGCATGCTCTGCTCCAGCAAGCGATAGATGACGGCGCCACCACGCTGGATACCCACGAGGTCAGCCCGGTGCTCCGGGCCTACGGTATCCACACACTGCCAACCTGGATCGCCGCTGACAGCGCGGAAGCGGTGCATATCGCTGAGCAGATAGGCTATCCGGTTGCGTTGAAGCTGCGTTCCCCGGATATTCCGCACAAATCAGAAGTACAGGGGGTCATGTTGTATCTGCGTACCGCGGCAGAAGTACAGCAGGCAGCGGATGCGATGATCGATCGCGTCAGGCTGGCCTGGCCCCAGGCGCGCATTCATGGCCTGCTGGTGCAGAGTATGGCCAATCGCGCCGGCGCCCAGGAGCTGAGAGTGGTGGTTGAGCACGATCCCCTCTTCGGCCCGTTGATTATGCTGGGCGAAGGCGGCGTGGAGTGGCGGGCCGAGGACCAGGCCGCTGTGGCGCTGCCGCCGCTGAATATGAACCTGGCGCGTTATCTGGTGATCCAGGCGATCAAAAATAAGAAGATCCGCGGCCGCAGCGCATTGCGACCGCTGGATATCGCAGGCTTAAGCCAGCTGCTGGTTCAGGTCTCGAACCTGATCGTCGACTGCCCGGAGATCCAGCGGCTGGATATTCACCCCCTGCTCGCCTCCGGCAATGAGTTTACGGCGCTGGACGTTACCCTGGGGCTTGCTCCCTTTAGCGGCGACAGTGAAAGCCGTCTCGCTATTCGTCCCTATCCGCACCAGCTGGAGGAGTGGGTGGTGATGAAAAATGGCGATCGCTGTCTGTTCCGGCCGATCCTTCCGGAAGATGAACCGCAGTTGCTCGCGTTTATCGCTCAGGTCACCAAAGAAGATCTCTATTATCGCTATTTTAGTGAGATCAACGAATTTACCCATGACGACTTAGCCAATATGACCCAGATCGACTACGATCGAGAAATGGCGTTCGTCGCCGTCAGGACCACCGCGGAACAGAGCGAGATCCTCGGCGTGACGCGGGCGATCTCCGACCCTGACAATATTGATGCCGAGTTTGCTGTGCTGGTCCGTTCAGATTTGAAAGGGTTAGGCCTGGGGCGAAGGCTGCTGGAAAAGCTGATCGCCTATACGCAAAGCCATGGCCTGCAACGGCTGAATGGGATTACGATGCCGAATAACCGAGGCATGATCGGCCTCGCCAGAAAGCTGGGATTCACCGTTGATATTCAGCTGGAAGATGGGATTGTCAGTCTGTCGCTGCCCCTGAATCAGGGATAATCGCGCGACGCTGACCGCAATTGTTGACCACATTAGCGGGTAGTAATGGTATTATTGCCCGCTTACGTCGTCTGCATGGTACAGAAGACCCTTCAATAAACAGAGAAGAAACGCACTGTGATGTTGTCAAAATTTAAGCGTAATAAACATCAACAACACCTTGCCCAACTCCCTAAGCTTTCTCAGTCAGTTGATGATGTAGAGTTCTTTTACGCCCCTGCGGATTTCAGGGAAGCGTTACTGACCCGGATTGCCAACGCCACTCAGCGTATATGCATTATTGCGCTCTACCTGGAGCAAGATGATGGCGGAAAAGGAATTTTGCAGGCCCTTTATGACGCCAAACGTCAGCGTCCGCAACTGGATGTTCGCGTCCTCGTTGACTGGCACCGCGCTCAACGTGGCCGTATCGGCGCCGCCGCCTCCAACACCAATGCTGACTGGTATTGTCGGATGGCCAATGAAAATCCGGGCGTAGAGATCCCCGTTTACGGCGTGCCGATTAACACCCGGGAGGCGCTCGGCGTTCTCCATTTCAAAGGCTTTATTATCGATGACTGCGTCCTCTACAGCGGCGCCAGCCTGAACGATGTTTATCTGCATCAGCATGATAAGTACCGCTATGACCGCTATCAGTGCATCCGTAACGGCAAAATGGCGGACGTCATGTTCGACTGGGTCGACAATAATCTGGTTCAGGGACGCGGCGTGAATCGTCTCGACAGACCGGATCGGCCAAAAAGTCCGGAAATCAAAAACGATATTCGCCAGTACCGTCAGGAGCTGCGCGACCGCAGCTACCATTTTGTCGGCACCGCCGGTGACGAAGAACTCTCCGTCACCCCGCTGGTAGGCCTGGGGAAATCCAGCCTGCTGAACAAAACTATCTTTCACCTGATGCCCTGTGCCGAGCACAAGTTAACGATCTGCACCCCCTACTTCAACCTTCCTGCCGTGCTGGTAAGAAATATCATCCAGCTGCTGCGCGATGGTAAACAGGTGGAGATTATTGTCGGCGATAAAACCGCTAACGATTTCTATATTCCGGAAGATCAGCCGTTTAAAATCATCGGCGCGCTTCCTTATCTGTATGAGATCAACCTGCGGCGTTTCCTCAGCCGGCTGCAGTATTATGTGAATACCGATCAGCTGATCGTCCGCCTGTGGAAGGATGACGATAACAGCTACCACCTGAAGGGTATGTGGGTTGACGACGAGTGGATGCTGCTCACCGGCAACAACCTTAACCCGCGCGCCTGGCGACTCGATCTGGAAAATGCCATTCTGATCCACGATCCAAAGCAGCAGCTGGGAGCCATGCGGGAGAAAGAGCTGAAGCTCATCCGCACCCACACCACGGTGGTGAAACATTATCGGGATCTGCAAAGTATTGCCGACTATCCGGTGAAAGTGCGTAAACTGATCCGCCGACTGCGGCGGATCCGCATTGACCGGCTGATCAGCCGTATTCTCTGACAATCAGCCCCGCCTCGACGGGGCTTTTTTCTGGAAGCGCTATGCGTACGATAATCGTGATTGCTTCGCTGATGTTAACGGGCTGCAGCCACATGGCAAATGATGCATGGTCCGGTCAGGACAAAGCCCAGCATTTTCTGGCCTCGGCGATGCTGTCTGCCGCCGGCAATGAATATGCGCAACATCAGGGTTACAGCCGGGACCGCAGCGCTGCTATCGGCCTGATGTTTTCCGTCAGCCTCGGCGCCTCAAAAGAGCTTTGGGACAGCCGCCCGGCAGGCAGCGGCTGGAGCTGGAAGGATTTCGCCTGGGATGTAGCCGGCGCGACCACCGGCTACGCTGTTTGGCAACTGGCGCACCAGTAACGGCTAAAGACGCAGGCCTTTGCCTTTGCGATGCAGCATCAGGGAGACCAGGAAGGCGATGGCCGCCATCACCGTCACGTACCAGTAGAACGCGTGCTCTATCCCCGCCGATTTCAGCGACAGCGCGACATATTCCGCCGAGCCGCCAAACAGGGCATTCGCGACGGCATAGGACAGCCCTACCCCAAGCGCGCGAACCTGCGCCGGGAACATCTCGGCCTTCAGGATGCCGCTGATCGAGGTATAGAAACTGACAATCAGCAAGGCGCAGATCACCAGGCCGAAGGCAGCATAGGGTGAGCTCACTTTTTGCAAGGCGCTCAGGATAGGCACGGTAAATAATGTCGCCAGCACGCCAAAGCACAGCATGGAGGTACGGCGGCCAACTTTATCCGAAAAGGCGCCGAACAGCGGTTGAACCAGCATATAAACGAACAGCGCCGCGGTCATGATCACGCTGGCGGTGCTGGCCGTCATGCCCGCCGTGTTGACCAGATACTTTTGCATATAGGTAGTAAAGGTATAGAAGGTCAGCGATCCGGCGGCAGTAAAGCCCAACACCATCACGAAAGCCCGGCGATTACGCCACAACCCTTTAAATGAGCCAGCCTCTTTCAGCGCCCGGGTCTCCTGCTTCGAGGTTTCGTCCAGCTGGCGACGCAGCCACAGCGCGACGATAGCCAGTACTGCCCCGAGAGCAAAAGGAATACGCCATCCCCAGGCATGCAAATCTTCGTCGCTCAGCACCTGCTGGAGCGCCACGACCACTAATACCGCCAGCAGTTGACCGCCAATTAACGTGACGTACTGGAAAGAGGCATAGAAGCCTTTCTTTCCTTCAATCGCCACTTCACTCATATAGGTCGCGCTGGTGCCATATTCTCCACCGACCGACAGCCCCTGAAACAGACGGGCCAACAGCAGCAGCGCCGGAGCCCAGGTGCCGATGACCGCGTAGCCCGGCAGGCAGGCAATCACCAGTGAACCAAAGCACATCATACAGACCGAAATAAGCATGGAAGCTTTACGTCCGCGGCGGTCGGCGATCCGACCAAACAGCCACCCACCGATAGGACGCATCAGAAATCCGGCGGCGAATACGCCTGCCGTTTGTAAAAGTTGAGTGGTGGTATTTCCGGAGGGAAAGAAGATATGGGCAAAATAGAGCGAGCAGAATGAGTAGACATAAAAATCAAACCACTCAACCAGATTTCCCGAGGAAGCGCCAACAATTGCCCAAATACGACGACGGGTATCGGCCTGCTCCGGCGCGGCCCGTTCGGTAATGCTACTCTCTGTCATTGTTATATTGCTCCAGCAAAGACTGCAGTCTGTCTTGTCGGGCGTACCACGTCACGCAGACAAATTAGTTAGTAAACTAAATGTTATATAATTGTTATATCTTTATATGTGATTGCATTCACATTTTTTTTCGCAAGCACGGTTTTCGCGATCAACGCCAGCGCAGAGGCAAGGAAAAAGTGGATTATGGCGAAGGGTTTGCCATGACGGGGTTTTATGTTGCTTTGAATGAAGATAATGGTGCGGGTATGGCGGGATTTTCCCCGGAGGCGGTGCTGCGCACCTTGTCCGGGCTACGGATCCGTAGCCCCGGTAAGCGCAGCGCCAGCGGGGAGGCGTACCCCACACAGCAAAAAACCCCGCACCTTTCGGGACGGGGTTCTTTTTAAACGCAAAAACAAAAAGCTCAGTCTTTCGACTGAGCTTTCTGCTTTATTTGATGCCTGGCAGTTCCCTACTCTCACATGGGGAGACCCCACACTACCATCGGCGCTACGGCGTTTCACTTCTGAGTTCGGCATGGGGTCAGGTGGGACCACCGCGCTAGTGCCGCCAGGCAAATTCTTTGTGCTCAGTACGCAATTCTTTATCGCATCAGCTGCGTTGCCTGCGCTCGCAAAGTCAGTCACATACTTCAGTATGCTCCTTCCTTTCCTTCGCTTGTCGCCTTGCTGCTGCGCAAATTATTGCGTACTCAACTCTGAATCTAAGCTGAAAATCTTCTCTCAATCCGCCAAAACATCTTCGGCGTTGTAAGGTTAAGCCTCACGGTTCATTAGTACCGGTTAGCTCAACGCATCGCTGCGCTTACACACCCGGCCTATCAACGTCGTCGTCTTCAACGTTCCTTC
This sequence comes from Klebsiella sp. JB_Kp042, assembly GCF_040065275.1. Lineage (NCBI taxonomy): Bacteria > Pseudomonadati > Pseudomonadota > Gammaproteobacteria > Enterobacterales > Enterobacteriaceae > Klebsiella > Klebsiella sp. JB_Kp042. The sequence goes on along the minus strand of NZ_JBEAJL010000100.1, from coordinate 1,961 downwards.
AGGAGACTTAAAGTCTCAGGGAGAACTCATCTCGGGGCAAGTTTCGTGCTTAGATGCTTTCAGCACTTATCTCTTCCGCATTTAGCTACCGGGCAGTGCCATTGGCATGACAACCCGAACACCAGTGATGCGTCCACTCCGGTCCTCTCGTACTAGGAGCAGCCCCCCTCAATTCTCCAGCGCCCACGGCAGATAGGGACCGAACTGTCTCACGACGTTCTAAACCCAGCTCGCGTACCACTTTAAATGGCGAACAGCCATACCCTTGGGACCTACTTCAGCCCCAGGATGTGATGAGCCGACATCGAGGTGCCAAACACCGCCGTCGATATGAACTCTTGGGCGGTATCAGCCTGTTATCCCCGGAGTACCTTTTATCCGTTGAGCGATGGCCCTTCCATTCAGAACCACCGGATCACTATGACCTGCTTTCGCACCTGCTCGCGCCGTCACGCTCGCAGTCAAGCTAGCTTATGCCATTGCACTAACCTCCTGATGTCCGACCAGGATTAGCTAACCTTCGTGCTCCTCCGTTACGCTTTGGGAGGAGACCGCCCCAGTCAAACTACCCACCAGACACTGTCCGCAACCCCGATTAGGGGCCCACGTTAGAACATCAAACATTAAAGGGTGGTATTTCAAGGTTGGCTCCACGCAGACTGGCGTCCACGCTTCAAAGCCTCCCACCTATCCTACACATCAAGGCTCAATGTTCAGTGTCAAGCTATAGTAAAGGTTCACGGGGTCTTTCCGTCTTGCCGCGGGTACACTGCATCTTCACAGCGAGTTCAATTTCACTGAGTCTCGGGTGGAGACAGCCTGGCCATCATTACGCCATTCGTGCAGGTCGGAACTTACCCGACAAGGAATTTCGCTACCTTAGGACCGTTATAGTTACGGCCGCCGTTTACCGGGGCTTCGATCAAGAGCTTCTCCTTACGGATAACCCCATCAATTAACCTTCCGGCACCGGGCAGGCGTCACACCGTATACGTCCACTTTCGTGTTTGCACAGTGCTGTGTTTTTAATAAACAGTTGCAGCCAGCTGGTATCTTCGACTGGTCTCAGCTCCATCCGCAGGGACTTCACCTACACACCAGCGTGCCTTCTCCCGAAGTTACGGCACCATTTTGCCTAGTTCCTTCACCCGAGTTCTCTCAAGCGCCTTGGTATTCTCTACCTGACCACCTGTGTCGGTTTGGGGTACGATTTGATGTTACCTGATGCTTAGAGGCTTTTCCTGGAAGCAGGGCATTTGTTACTTCAGCACCGTAGTGCCTCGTCATCACACCTCAGCCTTGATTATCCGGATTTGCCTGGATAACCAGCCTACATGCTTAAACCGGGACAACCGTCGCCCGGCTAACATAGCCTTCTCCGTCCCCCCTTCGCAGTAACACCAAGTACAGGAATATTAACCTGTTTCCCATCGACTACGCCTTTCGGCCTCGCCTTAGGGGTCGACTCACCCTGCCCCGATTAACGTTGGACAGGAACCCTTGGTCTTCCGGCGAGCGGGCTTTTCACCCGCTTTATCGTTACTTATGTCAGCATTCGCACTTCTGATACCTCCAGCAACCCTCACAGGTCACCTTCGCAGGCTTACAGAACGCTCCCCTACCCAACAACACATCGTGTCGCTGCCGCAGCTTCGGTGCATGGTTTAGCCCCGTTACATCTTCCGCGCAGGCCGACTCGACCAGTGAGCTATTACGCTTTCTTTAAATGATGGCTGCTTCTAAGCCAACATCCTGGCTGTCTGTGCCTTCCCACATCGTTTCCCACTTAACCATGACTTTGGGACCTTAGCTGGCGGTCTGGGTTGTTTCCCTCTTCACGACGGACGTTAGCACCCGCCGTGTGTCTCCCGTGATAACATTCTTCGGTATTCGTAGTTTGCATCGGGTTGGTAAGTCGGGATGACCCCCTAGCCGAAACAGTGCTCTACCCCCGAAGATGA